>DASPJL010000064.1:0-32590 GCA_035628645.1 Cytophagales bacterium
ATTTTTTATCAGCTTTTTTCATATTGGAAATAAATTCCCTTACGATCTGAGGGCTGATGTGTTCCTCCTTGCTGGCAAAAATGCCTAAAACCGGAGCTTGTAATTTTTTCAGTTGATTGATGTCTTTTTCAGGCATGCCGTAATAAATCACGCATCCAATTCCCTGGTTTTCGGCCAGAATGGAAGCCTGTAGCGACCATCCTCCTCCAAAACACCAACCGATCGTACCAACTTTTGCATTTTTACCCACATGGCTTAAAGCCCCTTTGATCAGATTTTTTCCTCTTTCAGGATCAAAAGAAGTTGCATACTTTCTTGCTGAATCAGGATTAGTGGCAATTTTTCCGTCATACATATCTATTGCAAGAATATTTACATTTCCCAAGTCATTGAATAGCTTTTCGGATTGCTTTTTTATATAGTCATTTAATCCCCACATTCCTGGAAGACAAAAATATAATTATTAGTAGGTTTTTTATTTTTAATTAAAAAGCCGCTACCTTCTTTACCGTCAGGGGTAGTGAAAGTTATTGTTTCACCTTTTCCCTGATAGGTGTATTTTAAGGGAGCGTCGTGACTTTTGACAAATCTTTCCGAGCTGGCCATCAAAGCAAAATCATTTGACACAGCACCGTGGCACGAAGGCAAAGTTTGAGCATGTAAGGAAAAAATCGATACCAGATAAGCCAGCATCAATAACAATGATTTTTTCATAAAAAATAATAGGTTAAATGGTTAATAGATTTATATTGGATATGCTTTGTAATCTGTCTTACGATTGTTTTTAATATCTTGTAAGAATATTTCCATATTAATAAATGTAAATAATTACCTTCAAAATTTAGATAAACTTCTATAAGTTATTATTATTTGAATGAGGTAGTTGTAAATAATTGAAAAGCGAAAGCTTAATTAATACAATTAAAATTATCCTTTTTTACAAATGCTTGTAAAGCATGGGCTTAAGAAAATATTTGCTATTTTTATTTTTTATTTTAACCACGTTTCTCCCCTTACCAAGACTTTCTCTTTATGCGCAAAGTCTTCCCCCAATTACAATCAATAATAATTCAAAGTACACCAATGCTTCCGATGGCTCGGTGGAATTAAGGTTGTTCATGCAAAGGGCCACACAGATGTTTATTTCTAATTACCCCGATTTTAGTGAAGGAGAGTGGGAAGATTATGTTACTTTCAGGAAGTGGTTATTGAGCGGTGAAGATGGATTAAAAACCGTTTACATAAAATTTAAAGATCAATCCGGCAAGGAATCTAATTCATTTTCAGCTTCCATAAATCTAGACAGAACTCCTCCGCAAGATCCGGAAGTATTAGTTGATAAAAATGAAAAATACACTACCAATTTTCTAAGACAGGTACAGTTGTCCTTGAAAGTGAAAGAGGGTGATTTTATGATGATTGCCGGCGATTCTACCTTTCAGGGAGGCAGATGGATTGGGTTTGCCGAAATATTGAATTGGACATTGTATGGAGACGAGGGCGAAAAATGGGTGTATGTTAAATTCAAAGACAAAGCAGGTAATGAGTCTAAAATAGTAAAGGATAACATTATCCTGGATTTGGTACCTCCATCCCTGGTTTCTCTTCAAATTAACGAAGGAGACAAATTAACGAATGACGAAAAAGTAAAGATTACCATAGTTGCCAAGGATGCTGCGGAGATTTTGTTAAAAGAACCGGACGCAAAATGGCAGCCATTCAGGTCCGAAATAGAAGATTTCCACCTGGCGGGCGAGGATGGCCTTAAAACCGTTTCCCTAAAATTAAAAGACGAAGCAGGAAATGTTTCCAATCCTTTCAGCGCCCAGATAAAGTTGGATCGGTCTGCACCAAAAGAGTCTAAAATAATTATAGACAATAACCAGCCATTTACTACGGAACCTTCCGGAAAAGTTGTTTTAAGGCTGTATGCCGAAGAAGCTATAGCGCTTATGGTAAGTGAGGATTCCGGTTTTACCGGATTGAATTGGGAGAATTATAAAACAATAATCAACTGGATCTTAAGTGAGGGCGATGGGAAGAAGAAAGTTTATGCCAGGTTCAAGGACCGTTCGGGAAATGTATCAAAACCTGTTTATGATGAAATAGTACTTGATAGATCTTCCCCTGAGGTTGGCAGCTTGATCATAAACCAGGGGAATAAAGTTACCAATAAAGTTCATGTAACGCTTCAGCTAAACTCCTCTGAAGCCAGGCAAATGATGGTGAGCAGCAATGAAGCATTTTTGGGCGCTATGTGGGAAAAATATATTCCCGAAAAAAAGATGACTTTACAAGGTCGGGATGGGGAAAAATGGTTTTTTGTGAAATATAAGGATGCTGCAGGAAATATTTCAATGCCGGCAAGAGCCTCCATTATTTTAGATAGGCTTCCACCTACTGAAACGAAACTTACAATAAATAAAGGCATTGGATATTCTACCCATCCTGAAAGTAAAGTAACCCTCGCATTAACGGCAGTGGGTGCTTCGGAAATGCTCATCAGCAACACCAAAGATTTTAAAGGAACAACATGGCAACCTTTCAAAGAATCCATAGAATGGAAATTGCCTGGAGAGGACGGGCTGAAGATTGTAGGCGTAAGGTTTAGAGATGAAGCTGGAAATGTGAGTCGTGTAGTTACTGACCGGGTTAAACTGGCCAGGTCTGCCACTGTTAAAGGAAAATTTGATATTAACTCGGATTCTTTATTGACCAAGAATCCCTACAGAAAAGTGGACCTCAACATTACCGGCGAAGGAGCAAAAGAAATGATGATCAGTAATTCGGAAGATTTTAATGAAGCCGCTTGGGAGGAATTTTCAACGCATAAAATCTGGACACTATCCGATGGAGATGGAGAAAAGACGGTGTATCTTAAGCTTAAAGGGTATGTAGGAAATGAAAGTAAAATCTATTCGGATAAAATAATAATGGATAGGTCGGCGCCTAAAAATGGAAAACTGGCAATAAACAATGGATCTCTTTTTACGGTAAACCAAAAAAATGAAGTCACACTTTCCATCCATGCTGCAAATGCCACTAAAATGATGATTAGTAATAATCCTGTTTTTTATGGCGCCAATTGGGAACCCTATAAAACGTCAAAAGTATGGGTGCTGGAAAAGGAGGAAGGCGTGAAAAATGTATACATAAAATTCAAGGATGATATTGGCAATGAATCAGAAGTAACAAGCGACAGGATTTTATTGGATAAAACTGCCCCTCAGAATGTCGGATTGAAAATCAATAACGGCTCCGAATTCACCAATAATGAGAGAAAAGCAGTGACATTGGTATTTGCTGCCGAGGGCGCGGTGAAAATGAGAATTAGTAATTTACCGGACATTGAAAGTAGCCCCTGGGAAAAAATAAGCAATAAAAAGCTTAATTGGATTTTGCCTGGCGAAGACGGAGAAAAGCGCGTGTACGTCCAGTATAAAGATGAAGGCGAAAATGAGTCCGCCGTTGTTTTTGATAAGATAACGTTAGACAGAAAGCCTCCAAAGAATTGCTCTTTCACCATAAATAATGATTCTTTATATACCAATAACTCCGAAGCGGATGTTCGGTTATATGTCTCGGGAGAAGAAGTTACTTCCCTTTTAATCAGTAATCGGCAAGATTTTTTTGGCGCCCGTTGGGAAAGATTTAAAACCTATAAATCACATTGGATCCTGGATGGAGAAGATGGTGAAAAAACCGTTTATATGCTTTTTAAAGATGAAGCAGGTAATCTCTATCCCGATACCTTGGAACATAAGATAATCCTGGACAGAACGCCTCCTTCAGAGATATCTGTAAGTATAAAAGGAGAAAAAGCAGACAGAAATGTCAGACTACATTTGAAAGCCAAAGATGCGGACATGATGGAAATAAGGAGCAGTAAAGACATTGAGGGAGAATGGGAAAACTTTGCAGAAAACAAGGACTGGATTTTGGCTGAAGGAGAAGAAACCAATATTTGGATCAGGTTCAGAGACAAAGCAGGCAATACTTCTGATTTCTATTCTGTTTTTCAAAATCAATAGGTGTTAGCTTTGTTGATTTTTTTTAAAAGAAAAAGAGAGGCTTTTTCCCCTCTCTTTGCTATTGATTTTGCTTTTGGTATTGTCTTTAAGCTTTCTAATAATTAACTGTTTTTTATTTTGAGTTTTTACAATTGGGGAATGGTCAATTGCTATACCAATTGACTAATAATTTTATAATGTATTGACATGTTGATTTTTAAGTGTAGAGAAATAATGTTTTATTTGATCGAAAATGATCATTGTGACCGAAAATGAACACCGAAGACCGTAAATTCGTCATTCTAAATTCGTCATTTCAAAAATTCAAAACCTCTTTTAACCGACTGTATCCTGATTTACTCACAGGTAATTTTTCTCCCGTCTTAAGGATCAACACATAAGATTCTTTTCCATATTGTTCAAGTTGGGAAATTTGCGGAATTCTTACCAGATAGCTTCTATGGATCCTTACAAATTCGTTTGGATTTAAGTGCGACTCAAAATACTTCATCGTGCGGTTTTTCAAATGCTTGCCGTTATCAGTATAGAGCATCACATAATCGTCCTGCGCTTCCAGATAATGTATTTTGTCGGTGGTGATTACATGAATTTTTACGCCGGTTTTCACAACGACTCTCTCTACCAAACCCTCACTGGCCGCTTGTTCAATTAATTGTTCTGTTTTTGACTCCTCTTTTTTATTGTTTTTTAATCTTTCCAATACTTTTTGCAAAGCGTTTTGGAATCTTTCGAGGGAGAATGGTTTTAAAAGATAATCTACTGCGTTCATCTCAAAAGCCTTAATTGCATATTCATTGTAAGCCGTGGTGAAGATGATATAGGGCTTTTCTTCCAGCAGCTCCAGCATTTCAAAGCCTGTTAATTTGGGCATTTGGATATCTAAAAAAATAAGGTCTGGTTTTAACTCCTGAATCGCTTTTATGCCTTCAAATCCATTGGCGCATTCTCCGATTACCTCTACCGAAGAAATTTCTTTAAGGTAAGATTTGACCAATTCCCGGCCAAGTTGCTCATCGTCTATTATTAAGGCTGTCACAATCATATTAACTTATGTTAGAATTGAGGTTGAGTTCTATTTTCTCCTTAGGCTCGTTTTGGGGGAATAAAAGGAATACTTCAAATGTATTCCCGGAATTATTTATTCTGAAAAGGTCGCTTCTGCCGTAGATGAGGCTAAGCCTGTTTTGGATGTTTTGAAGCCCTATGCCTGACCGCTTTTTTGTTGATCCTTCCGCATCATAATTGTTTTTAATACTTATATTAAGAAAGTTGTTTTCGGCTTTGCACAGGATTTCAATTATAACGGTTTCCGTACTTTCATGAACGCCATGTTTTACCGCATTTTCCAGAAGCGGTTGTAAGATCATATTGGGCAAAAGACTTTCTTCACATTTAGGGTGAATATTTATATTATACACCAACCTTTCCCCAAATCTTATTTTTTCTATCTCCAAGTATCTTTTTATATTTTCCAGCTCATTCTTTAGCAAAGTTGTCTGTTTCATGTCCTGGTCCAGGGCATACCTCAAAAACTCGGAAAGTTTAATGATCATATCCCTTGCTTCAGAGGGTCGAAGGATGGTTAATGAGCTTATTGAATTTAAGCTGTTAAAAATAAAGTGCGGATTGATCTGTGATTTAAGTACGTTCAACTCGGCTTCTTTTACCAAAGCTTGCAATTGCGTCTCCTTATTCTTTTTCTCCTGAAGATTGGCGTAGTAAGCAAAAGAATAATAGAGAAGGATGACGCCTGAATAAAGAAAAAGCCCCAGTAAAAAGCGTGCCGGCAAGGTTTGATAAAGGAAGGCCAAATAATTTCCGGTAATATCTTCAAGCAGCTTGAAAATCAAGATCCCGAGCAATAGCCAAATTGCTATTGCCACCACTGCCATTACAATATGGTTAATTAAAATCGTACCGGAGCCAAAAGAATCTACATCTATATATTTTACAACATACCATAAGTTAAGAGCCAATCCACAAAAGGTCAGGTTAAAGACAAAGCCATCCAGCGTGGCAATTTTAATTTTTATATTGTAAAAATAATACAGCAGAAAGGCGTGAATCATAGCCAAAAGCAGCCAACTAAATAGAAAATAGTAAAGGCTCCTCTTGTTTTTGACTATTGGATTA
Organism: Cytophagales bacterium; assembly: GCA_035628645.1. Lineage (GTDB taxonomy): Bacteria > Bacteroidota > Bacteroidia > Cytophagales > Cyclobacteriaceae > DASPJL01. The sequence goes on from DASPJL010000064.1 coordinate 6,165, forward strand.
ATCATGCCTTTTTAGCTTATAAAATGAATAACGTCAATATATTGTTGAAAGAGTCTTTCATATGACTAAGCCGAAGCCTTATCTGAAGCTTTTAATTTCCCCTCCGCCAAAAATTACGAAGCCTTTGATGACCAATTCTCTGTCAGCGTTAGGATAACCTTCCGGAGCGGTCATTCTTTTATCCGCGAATCCTCCGAATATGGCAATCACTTCTACCCTTACCTTCCAGTCACTGGGAACATAAAAAGTCGCGCCACCAAACATAGAGAATACTTCAATTACATTTTTTCCTGGCGCCAGCCTTGAATGAAGCAAATTGACCTCTGTTCCACCAAAAACGGTGGTAACATTTCCTCCTGAAAATTCATTAGATGTAATGATCCGCTCGCCGCCACTGAAAATTGCCACCTCATCCATTTCCTTTTGGTTTATCGGTTCTTCTTCCCTGTTATCCTCCCTTCGTCCTTTTTTTTTCCCAAACATTATGGCTATTCCTACAAGGATTATAAAGATGGGCCAGTATTCGAAGGGATTAAAAGGAGGGTAATTAACTGAAATCAGGAATAGAATTCCGACAGTCAAAACTATAAGTCCTCCGGTTTTATTGGGTTTTGTTAATAAAAGTATGATGCCGACTCCAATTAAAATCATTGGCCAGGAAAAGACAAAATGCGGGAAAAACCGTGGAACCAGGTCCAGTTGATTTAAGAGGAGGACTATTCCGATTATAACCAGAAACAAGCCCTTTAAAATTCTATCTGATGTCATTCTATTCTTGGTTTTTTAATGATGATTCAAACATAACCTCTTTCCTGATTTTGTCAGATTAAATATCGGTAAATGGAGGAAAGGAGACGGTAGAAAATGCATTGTGGTTAGCAATTGGCTGGACAGCAGTCAGCTATTAGCGATCAGCAAGGTAAGCATTTGATTCCTTTGGAATTTTGCTTTTGAAATATCTTAATTTAGAAATTCTGGTTTAACGGACTTGGTCAGATAATAAATAATTCGTTAATCTTAAGGACGAAAGCTCGTTAGTTAAATTTCAGCATTCGTTTAATTAAACTTTTGGTACATTAATCCTGCAAAAGTTGAAAAGAGAAACAAGTTTTTGTTAACATTCAAAATTCAAAATTTAACATTCGGTATTTTACAATATGGGTCCTATAGGCGTTTTTGATTCAGGATATGGAGGATTGACCGTTTTGAAGGAATTTGTAAAAGTTCTTCCTGATTATGATTACTTGTATTTGGGTGATAATGGCAGGGCGCCTTATGGCACTCGTTCTTTTGAAACCGTATATGAGTATACGCTTGAGTGTGTAAAATACTTATTTTCTCAAGGCTGCCCTTTGGTGATCCTAGCCTGCAATACCGCTTCCGCTAAAGCCCTTCGAACCATCCAGCAGTTTGATTTGGAAAGAATAGATTCTCGGAGAAGAGTGTTGGGCGTGATAAGACCTACCAGTGAGATTATCGGGAATTTTACCAAAACAAACAAAGTAGGCGTATTGGCTACTTCGGGAACTGTTAATTCTCTTTCTTATTTGTTAGAAATTCAGAAATTTTTTCCTCAGATAAAGGTTTTCCAGGAGGCTTGTCCCATGTGGGTGCCTTTGGTGGAAAATAATGAGCATGAAGGGCCGGGAGCAGATTATTTTGTTAAAAAACACATTGATGGTCTCTTATCAAAATCACCCGATATTGACGTATTGCTACTGGCATGTACGCATTATCCTTTATTGATGGATAAAATAAACCAATATGTCCCTTCTCAAGTTTCAGTATTGTCCCAGGGAGAAATTGTAGCCAATAGTCTTAAAGATTATCTTGCGCGTCATCCTGAGATTGAAGAAGTTATCACTCAATTAGGTGAAAGGGCTTTTCTTACTACCGATTCTTCAGATACTTTTAATGCCCAGGCCAGTATTTTTTTTGGTGAGAAGGTCAAATCCGAGCATATAAAGCTATAGTTTTAAATGTTGTGCATGAAAGGGGATAAAAAAGACAAGAAATACAATAAGGCCTAAAGAATAAGCCTTTCCTATTGTTCCTGAAGCGATCACAGACGCTTTAATTTCCCTTAAATCCAGATTTAACTTCCTTCATTTTCATACATTAAAGCCAGATTTTTTTAAAAAAGGCTTCCCTTCTTTCTAATATAGCATCTGGAAGAATTTAAAGTGATTTGATAATCTCGATTCAATATTTTCAGAATTTTCACAAATCTTATAACTAATAATTAAACACGTATGCAAATTGATTTCATTAAAAAATTAATTAAATATCTATTTGTTTTTATGATGGTGGCTGTTTTTACGGCATGTCAAAATAAACCAAAGGAATTAAAGGCTGATTTATGGTTGACCCATAGTGACGGATCCGTTCTTTTCCAGAAACAAGACAGAGCTTTGATTTTCAAGGATTCTGCTCAGACTCAAAATCCAACCATTGAATTGGACACGACTAAAACTTACCAAACCATGGATGGTTTTGGTTATACCTTAACTGGAGGAAGCGCCATCTTGTTAAACAAGCTTGAAGAATCGGCAAGGAAAGCATTATTACAAGAACTTTTCGATACCGATAGCAACAACATTGGTATAAGTTATTTGAGGTTGAGCATTGGCGCTTCAGATTTGAGTGATACTGTGTTTTCCTATAATGATTTGCCGCCAAATGAAACCGATCCTGAATTAACGAAATTTACATTGGAGCGCGAGAGGAAAGATTTGATCCCGGTTTTAAAAGAGATTTTAGCCATTAATCCGGAAATAAAGATTTTGGGCTCTCCATGGTCGCCTCCTACCTGGATGAAAACAAACAACAGCTCAAAGGGAGGAAGTTTGAAACCTGAGTATTTTGAATCGTACGCAAATTATTTTGTCAAATACATTCAGGAAATGAAAAAAGAAGGGATTGTCATCGATGCAATAACAATACAAAATGAACCGCTGCATCCGGGAAATAATCCGAGCTTGCTTATGTTGGCCGAGGATCAGGCGTTGTTTATTAAGCAAAACCTGGGTCCTGCTTTTGAAAAAGCGAACATTAAAACCAAGATTATTTTGTATGACCATAATGCGGACAGAATTGATTATCCAATCAGTATTTTAGATGATCCCGAAGCAAAAAAATATGTAGATGGTTCTGCTTTTCACTTATATGGTGGAAAAATTGAGGCGCTTTCAGATGTTCATAAAGCCCATCCTGATAAACATTTATATTTCACAGAACAGTGGGTAGGGGCACCAAGTAATTTTGGAGGAGACCTTTCATGGCATATCAAAACCTTGATAATAGGAGCGCCAAGAAACTGGTGCAGAAACGTATTGGAGTGGAACTTGGCTTCTGACCCAAATCAGGATCCGCATACCATAGGTGGTTGCGACAGATGTTTGGGAGCAATAACCATTGGTGGAGATGAAGTGACCAGAAATGTAGCCTATTATATAATTGCGCACGCTTCCAAGTTTGTCAGGCCCGGGTCAGTAAGAATTGAGTCAAACCTCCCTGAAGGTTTACCAAATGTGGCTTTCAAAACGCCCGAAGGTAAAAAAGTCCTGATTGTATATAATGATGGAAAATCATCTCAGGATTTTAATATTAAATACAGTGGAAAATCCCTTGCTGCAAGTTTAAAAGAAGGTGCAGTTGGCACCTATGTTTGGTAAGCAGGCCTGAATTGTGATGGATGGATTGAAAGGGTAGAAGGATTGATCTTAAGGATTTTAAAATTAATCCTTCTATCCCTTATTACAGAAGTCTGAGAATTACTTCACCTGTTTTGCAACAAAGTCAATGCCTTCCTCAAAGGAAACCGGATTATAATCCAGCATTCGAATGGCTTTTTCAATTACAAATCCTGTTCTTGGGGGTCTTTTGGCAGGTTGCGTGAATTTTGTGGAATCTGTTTTATTGATTAAAGACGTATCAAGTTTGAAAAAATCGGCTGTTTTTAGCGCCATTTGATATGGTGTAAGGAGGTCTTTTCCTGATATATTGAAAATACCCTCGGCTTCATTTTTTATAATCAAATAGCAACCCATGGCAAGATCTTCCGCCAAAGTCGGTGTTCGCCATTGATCATCCACCACATTTATCGTTTTTCCTTCCTCCAGGCTTTTCTTTACCCATAGAATAATGTTGGTTCTACTCATGTCGTGCGCGATTCCATAAACCAAAACCGTTCTCGCAATGGCCCATTTTATATCAGAATTTATGATAAGTTGTTCTGCAGCCAGTTTACTTTGTCCATAATAGCTCAATGGGTTCGCTTCAGCCTCTTCCTCATAAGGTCCGGCTGTTCCATCAAATATAAAATCTGTAGAAAGGTGAAGAAGCAGGGATTTTGTGCTTTTTGCAGCTTCAATCAGGTATTTTACCGCTTCCACATTTAATTTCCAGCATTCATTTCTGTCTGTTTCGCATTGATCCACATTGGTCATCGCGGCGGTATTAATAATATAATGAGGCTTTGTTTCCTCTACAAGAGAAAGTACCTGTCCCTCATTGGTAATATCCAGCCTATAATAAGTATAGCCTGTGAGCGCGGAGGGGAGACGGTTTTCTCCTCGGGCTGTGGCTATAATCTCAAATTCTTTTTTCCTTATTAACAACTCTACCAACTTTTGGCCTAAAAGTCCATTTGAACCCGTAATGAGTACTTTCTTCATTTTTATTAAGTCTTGTAATTATAGAATATTTTTGATGTTATCATTAGTGTAAGGTGCTGTGGTTCAGATATTTTAACGTGAAATGGTGTCCAGCCGCACCGACATGATTACATCCTTTAACGGAACTCCATTCTCCGAAACTTCAGAAGTAGCGATTACGTCCACTATATTCAATCCGTCAATTACTTCTCCGAAAACAGTATAATTCTGATCCAGATGCGGCACTCCTCCCAATTCTTTGTAAACTTCCCTTTGATCTTTAGGAATATACCTTCCGGTTTGCCCTTCGATAATATCCAGATCCCGGTCCTTGAATTTCTTACCATGAACAATATAAAATTGTGTAGGGTCTGACGATTTTGCAGGATTATCATAACGAGCGGCTGCCAGAGCCCCCTTTTTATGGAATAAAGATTCATCAAATTCTGCAGGAATGAGGCTGTGATCTTTTATTTCCTTCGGATTATGTGCCCTTGTTTTTGGATCTCCGGTTTGAATGATCAAGTCTTTTACCACCCTATGAAATTTAAGGCTATCGTAATATCCTTCTTTTACCAGTTTTACAAAATTGGCGGTGTGTTTGGGTGTTTTATCTGAAAGCGTCATGGTTATTTCGCCAAATTCAGTAGTAATTATAGCAACAGGCACTTTTTCTTTTTTTCCGCAAGAGGAAGTTGCAATTAAGAGGAATAAAATTAATAATGTTGTAGAGTTCCAAATTTTCATTTTGGGGCATTTTAGATTTTATGTATGAAATTCTCTGAAGGTTATGCATTCAACATTTCCTTCTAGATCAGTATCCAACAAGTTTACTTTTTATATCTTTCAGAATCTCCGCTCCTCCTGTTTCCAACACTTTAAGAGCCAGTTTTTGCCCTATAGATTCGGCGTCAGTTAATGGGCCTTTTTCAATCAGTTTAATAACCTTTTTGCCATCGAGACTAATTATGCCCCCATCCATTTGGACCTGACTACTTTTAATTGTTGCCAACCCGAAAACAGGTATACTGCATCCTCCCTGCAAAGTCTTTAAGAAAGCTCTTTCGGCTTTTAAACAAATTTCAGTATCCATATGGTTGACCGCCTTTTTTACAATGGATCTTTTTTCCTCTGACAAATCTACCGCTGCTTCAACAGCAACACTGCCTTGACCCACTGCAGGAGTAAAAATGTCCACAGGAAGTTTTTCTGCAACAAATTCGTCATATTCCATCCTATGCACGCCGGCAAAGGCCAGTAATAAAGCATCGCAAAGTCCTTCATCCATTTTTCTGAAACGGGTTTGAAGGTTGCCTCTTATATCTACCGTTTTTATGTTAGGGTAGTAATGCTTCAACATCGCCACTCTCCGGGTAGAGGATGTTCCGATTACCAGGTTAGGAGAGGTGAGTGAAATTCCCTTTTTTGCACTCACCAGCACATCATTGACGATTTCTCTTTCTGTAAAGGCGATGATTTCAAGTTCTACAGGAAGTTCAGACTGTAAATCTTTTGCACTATGGACCGCAATATCAATATTTTGATTTAAAAGCTGTTCTTCAAGTTCCTGAGTGAAGATTCCTTTACTGCCAATTTTAGCGATTGCCTTGTCCAGGATTTTATCTCCCTTCGTTTCAATTATTTCAATATGGGTTTTATACCCTTGTTTATGAATTAATGAAGCCACATGATTTGCCTGCCACAGCGCCAGCTTACTTCCTCTTGTTCCTATTTTTATAATTGAAGCGTCCATTTTGGCAAAATTAATGAAATGTTAAATTATAAATTTTGAATTTTACTTTTGGAGGGTTTTAAACCCTCCAAAAGTTTAAGTTAGAATCATTCAAATTATTGTTTCTTACTGGTCCATTAAATATGCTTTGATAAAATCATCAATATCTCCGTCCATTACATTTTGAACATCTGATCGTTCTACGCCTGTTCGATTGTCTTTAACCAATTTATAAGGGTGCATTACATAACTTCGGATCTGGGAACCAAAATCTATTCGTTTTTTTGTGCTTTCAACCCTGGCTCTTTCTTCGTTTCTTTTTTCTATTTCCAGTTGATATAATCGGGATTTAAGTAATTGTATGGCTTTCTCCTTGTTTTGCAATTGAGAACGTTCCTGCTGGCACTCTACAATTAACCCTGACGGCGCGTGCTTTAAGCGAACGGCTGTTTCTACCTTGTTTACATTTTGCCCACCAGCGCCACCTGACCTGAAGGTATCCCAACTGATATCCGCAGGATTTACTTCAATATTAATCGTGTCATCTATTCTTGGAAAGGCATAAATAGATGCAAAGGAAGTATGCCTTCTTCCTCCTGAATCGAACGGTGAAATCCTTACCAGCCGATGTACCCCGATTTCTGCTTTAAGATAACCGTAAGCAAAGTCTCCTTCAAACTCCAGCGTTGCAGATTTAATCCCTGCTCCTTCGCCTGCCTGGTAATTCAACTCCCTTACTGTGAGCCCTTGCCTTTCTCCCCACATAATGTACATCCGCATCAGCATTTCTGCCCAATCCTGGCTTTCCGTTCCTCCCGCTCCAGGGTTAATTTCCATTATAGCGCTTAGCTGATCTTCTTCATTGCTGAGCATTTTTTTGAACTCCAGCTCTTCTACTGCATTGATAACTTTTTCAGCCTCCTGCTTTACCTCGCTTTCCTCTACATCTCCGGCTTCATAAAATTCATAAAGTGTTTCCAGGTCACCGAAGGCTTTTTCGACATCCTCATAACTGTCCGTCCAAACCTTCAGCGATTTTATGCCCTTTAAAGTTTTTTCGGCTTCCTTTGGATCGTTCCAAAAATCCGGCGCAGAGGTTTTGTCTTCAGCTACCCTTACTTCTTCTTTCTTACTTTCGTAGTCAAAGATACCTCCTCAAAGCCGCTACCCTGGCTTTCAAATCTTTCAATTGATCTGTCGTCATATGTTATAAAAAATTTAACTGAAAAGTTTTAAACCCACTACACCGGCTGCGATAAATAAAATGCACACAATCCGGATAATTTCTTTTGATTCATTAAATAAAAACATACCTAAAATGGCTGTTCCCATCGCACCTATACCTGTCCATACGGCATAGGCCGTTCCCACGGGTAGAGTTTTTGTTCCCTGAGCTAAAAACCAAAAGCTCAATAGCATGGCGATTATCGTTCCCACACTTGGCCAAAGTTTGGTAAGTCCATCAGTGTACTTTAGTCCTATTGCCCAGCCGATTTCAAAAATGGCTGCTATTAAAATATAAATCCAACCGTTCATTATTAGATTTTTTATGAATCAAGGAATGTAAAAAAAACAAAGGCTTCAACTTCTGAAGCCATTGGTAATTAAATGACGCTAATATATTTTGTTTGCTGCTCTGCTCGCTATCAACTATACTTTATATATCCAATTAAATTTATCTTCAGACTTCCCTGTTTTTAATTCATCTAAAGACTTTAATATTTTACCCGAAAGTTCTCTGGTTTTGATATCTGGCAGAACATAATCTTTTCCATTAAACCCAATAGCGGCGATATGCGTGATTGTAGCCGCAGTTCCTACGCCAAACGCTTCTCTTAACGAACCATTGTCTATTGCCTTTATAATCTCCTCTACGCTAACCCTTCGTTCTTCTAATTTAATACCCCAGTCACGAACCAATGTTAATACACTATCTCTGGTTATACCCTTTAAAATGGTATCCGCAGCAGGAGGAGTAATTAATGTATCTCCAACGAGGAACATCACATTCATTGTTCCTGATTCTTCGAAATATTTATGTTCCTTTGCATCAGTCCATAACAATTGGTGGTAGCCCTCATTGTATGCAAGTTTTGCAGGGTATAATGAACCGGCATAGTTCCCTGCAGTTTTAGCAAAACCTGTACCTCCAACCATAGACCTGGAGTAATAAGTCTCGACTTTTACTTTAACTGGTTCAGAATAATAAGCTGCTGCAGGTCCGGTCATTATAATAAATTTATAAGTCTCAGAAGGGCGAACGCCTAAAAACTCGTCCGTTGCAAACATGAGCGGTCGGATGTATAAGGAATAGCCGGGTCTGTCAGAGATCCATTGTTTATCAAGCGTAATAAGTTCTTTAAGTCCCGACATGAAAACCTCTTCTGTCAACTGAGCCATACACATTCTTTCAGCGGATTTGTTCATCCGCTTAAGGTTTTCAAGTGGCCTGAAGATCAAGGCTTCTCCCTTATTGTTTTTATAAGCTTTTAAGCCTTCAAAAATGGATTGTCCATAATGGAGTGCCGAATTACCCGGACTTAAACTAATGTGTTGAAATGGCTGGATCTTTAAATTTCCCCATTTCCCATCTTTATAATCTGCCACAAACATGTGGTCTGAAAAATTCTTTCCAAAAAGAAGGTTGTCAAAATTCAGTTCAGAAATTCTTGATTTTGCTATCTTTTGAACATCTATCTTCATCGCATCTAACATACTACTAGAAATAAAAATAAAGCTGAAATTTAGGAGAATATTTACAAATACTAATAAAAAATCTGCTTTATAATCTTGCTTTCCATATTACCTCTTCAACATTCTTTTCCTTGCCTACTTTTCTGGCCAACACGAATAAATAATCCGAAAGCCTGTTTACATATTTTATTACCAGGTCTTCCACCGGTTCTTCTTCGTGCAAAGCAATTATTTCCCGCTCCGCCCTTCTACAGACGCATCGTGCCAGGTGGCAGAAAGAAACCAGTTGATGGCCTCCAGGTAAAATGAAATTCCTCATTTCAGGCAATTGCTCGTTCATAAGGTCAATTGCTTTTTCAAGAAGTTCAACATCCGATTCGTGAAGGTCCGGAATCCTTTTTTTTGTAGTACCTTCCCAAGCCAGATGCGATCCGATGGTAAACAACCGATCCTGGATCTCCTTAAGGATGTTTTTTCTACCGGGATCCATATCTCTGATCAAGCCTATATAAGAATTAAGTTCATCCACAGTTCCATAAGCATTGATCCTGGCATTGGCCTTTGAAACCCTTTTGCCCCCTATCAATGAAGTTTGTCCCTGATCTCCTGTTTTAGTATAGATTTTCATGATAATTAGTTTTTTATTGCCAGATGGAATAAGCCGCCGGATTTCGTGAATCCGTTTCCTAGTTCTAATAAAAAATCTTGAAGATGTGTAATAATTGCTTGTTCTAAATCTTTCTCATAGTATGAAGCTTCTCTTTTTAATCCTAAAAACTCCAAATACATTGGATCTTTAATAATCTCTGTTGCTGATGAAGGATGTCTCTCGTTTCTCGCCACTGCTAAAACACGTTCCTTATCGTTGCTGAGCAGTAATCGTTCCTAAAGGTTAGAATGGATTTGCCTTTCTAATTGCCGAACTGTCCAATTGTTTTTTACAGTTTCAGCAATATAAAATTGCCTTTTTTCAGGTGAATCCAACCTTAAATTAACTTTATATTGACTCCAACTAAATTGCGAATACAGTGTATTCGCAATTGGAAATGTTCGATAAAACTGTCTGGATATCTCAATTTGTCTTCTTGAAAATCCTGACCCATATTCCAGTTCTAAATTCTCTGCTATATACTTAGTAAGGTATTTTCCATAACCGGCTCTGTCTTTTCCCTCCTGTTCTTCTTCAAAAATACGTTGTCCAATTCTCCAGTACATGAGGGTGCGTTCATGATCAACTTGCCGAATTGCTTTTTCTCTAGAATTGGCGATGATTACCCTTATGTCTGTTAAAATGGGTGTATTGATATTCATTTAATAATGCTGTTATATCTTATTTTTCAAGATGTACTCCCTTAATTTATTGTTCAATTCCGCTTTAGCGGATGGGTGTCAGTAGACATACCTTAATCGTGTAATATAAGCCCTGCTGCTCCTAATAGCCCCGCATGGTTTCTAAGGGAAGCCTTTTTAATTATCAATTCTTTTATATAATATGGATGAAGGTGTTGCTCAAGAATACTTCGAATCTGGGGCTCGATGAACTCAAATGCCCCGGCAACACCGCCTCCGAGAAGTATGGTGGTAATATCTAATATTCTAATGGCAGACACCAAACATTGACCCAAAAGCGTTCCTACGTATTTGTAAACAGAAATTGCAATTTTATCTCCAGCCAAAGCAGCTTCATAAATTATTTTAGGCGAGATATTGTCGGCCCTAAGTAGAGAATTATCACTAGGATTGGCCTTTAATTGTTCCAATGTATAGTTGATCAAAGGTGTAATTCCTATCTGTTTTTCCAGACTTTGTAAACCGTCTGTCAACATGTCGCCGAATTCAAGTCCGTTACCCCTTGCACCCACAAATAAGTGTTTGTCTATCATTGCGCCGCTTCCTACACCTGTGCCCAGAGTGATCAGAAGGAAATTATCCAACCCTTTATTTTCACCAAACGAATGTTCACCTGAAGCTGCACAATTTGAATCATTTTCAATTTTGATTTTTAAACCGGGAAATTCTTTTTCAAGAATATCCATAATAGGCACTCCATTTAAAGAAGGAATATTTTGTAGGAGAATAATGCTTCGTCTGTCTTTGGTCAATAATCCGGGGAATCCCATACCTACTCCTTCTATTTCAGGGTGATTTTGAAGATAATTTCTAACGGCGGATTTTAATCCTTCTACCATACCTTCGTTTTCTACCCAATCGTGGGTGCTATAGGATTTAGAAGAATTGATGGTGCCTTTTTCAGAAACCAAACCAAATTTGACGGACGTTCCCCCTATATCTATTCCAAGAATCATTTTTAACAGTTTTATTTAAAGGTTAATATAATTTAAAGTTTTAAAAAAGGAGGGTAGATAAAATTTAAAGCGTGAAAGTTATTCAATTGAACTGAAAATACCGCCAGGATTTTTAAGGTTTTTAAATACCATAGTGATGCTTTCTATATAAACAGCATCATTACAAGCAAAGAAAAGACAACAATATAGTCGAAGGGAACATCAGAGAGTTCGGATTTATAAATTAAACTATTTTATAACTGATGAGTTTATTGTATTTATAATCAATTTGTTACGTATTTAATTTTCTATAAATATTTATGATTGTAAAAGTTTATAAGAAATAGCCATTACTTTTGCAGCAAAAAAATTACCATTGTATAGCGATTTTATCAATGCATGGTGAGATTTATTATAAATTATTTAAAACAGAACAATGAATTTTTTTAACAATGGAATTCCAATTTCCACCTCGCTGAAACCTACTTTGGATGCTGAAAATATTCATTCTCCTTTAAACAATAATAAAAGGAGACTTTTGGTAATGGCCTCTTTATCAGTTTTAATTGCCGTTGCCATAAGCTTTATTGCCAAACTTTTAATTTACCTCATTAACCTTTTTACCAGTATTTCATTTCATGGAAATTTTTCCATCGAGCCTTCAACCCCTATGGGTAATTCGCTTGGTATTTTCGTTATTGCTGTTCCAACGATAGGTGGAATAATTGTTGGTTTGATGGCGCTTTATGGTTCAAAAGCCATTCGCGGTCATGGCATTCCTGAAGCTATGGAGCAGATCTTAACCAACCAAAGCCGGATTAAACCTTCCATTACTTTTTTGAAGCCATTGTCGGCAGCGGTCTCTATAGGAACAGGAGGTCCATTTGGGGCTGAAGGGCCTATCATCGCTACCGGTGGTGCACTCGGATCTACTCTTGGACAGGTTTTAAAAATCACCCATAATGAGCGGAAGATCTTATTGGCAGCAGGAGCTACAGCAGGGATGTCTGCCATTTTCGGAAGCCCAATTGCCGCTATTTTTCTGGCCATTGAGCTATTGCTTTTTGAGTTTTCCCCCAGGTCCATTATTCCTGTTGCCCTGGCTTGTATCACAGGCGCTGCAGGACATCACTTTTTATTTGAAGAAGGACCGGTTTTCCCAATGCAGGGAATAATTGAAACTCCGTCCAATATCGGGTTGTTTGCCTACAGCATTATTGGGATCCTCATTGGAGTATTGTCTGTACTGGTAACAAAAATTGTTTATTTCATTGAAGATAGTTTTGAGAAAATGCCTGTTCACTGGATGTGGTGGCCAGCTATTGGAGGAGTAGGGGTTGGTATTGTCGGATACTTTGCTCCTAGGACATTAGGCGTTGGTTACGAAAATATTACAGATATTCTTTCTGGTAGTTTGCCTCTTCAGGTAGTAGTTTCCTTGTGTCTCTTGAAATTTGTTTCATGGGCGATAGCGCTGGGAAGTGGGACATCCGGAGGAACTTTGGCTCCATTGCTAACCATAGGAGGAGCAACCGGTGTAATAATGGGTAGCGGTGTGATGTTTTTTTTCCCTGAAGCAGGTGTTACGCTGCCGCTCGCTGCGTTGGTAGGAATGTCAGCCATGTTTGCCGGTGCTTCAAGGGCGTTGCTGACCTCTATCATTTTCGCTTTAGAAACAACAGGTCAGGCCAATGCTTTACTGCCGCTTTTAGCTTCGTGCATCGGTTCTTTTTTTGTTTCTTTTTTCATTATGGAAAATACCATTATGACAGAAAAAATCGCACGAAGAGGAGTGAAAACGCCTTATTCTTATGAACCTGATGTTCTGGAAAAAATTTCTGTAGGACAGGTAATCAAAGAAAATGGATTTGTGCTGAGCGAGGATATCACTGTTCAGGAAGCCAGAACCTGGATAGAAAAGGAACCGGAATACAAAGGCAATTACTTTATTATAGCCAACCAGGAAGGAGAATATAAGGGAATAATAAGTTCCTCTAATTTATTCAGCCTCCATCATAATACGGATCTTCAGGTAGGTGTTCTTATAAAACGCAGTCCTGTTTCCATCGGATTGGATCATAGTTTAAGAACAGCAGCTGAAGTTATGGCCAAAGAAAACATAGACGTGTTGCCGGTAATATCTAAAGAAAAGGAAAATGCTATAATTGGTATATTGTCCTATAAAGACATTATTGCCGCCTTTAAATACAATATAGAAGAACATGAACAAAGGGTTCCAAACATTTCCCTTAAAAGACATAGTTTAAAAATATTGCTCCGCGGACAGAATTTGCTTACTGCGATAAAGAGGAAAGGGTGAGGTGTTTGAACATGGATTTTGAAATGGATGGAATGATGTAATAGCGCAACCAAAAAAGCTTACAAAAGTTTATGTAATTGTATTATTCTAATTTTTAAACCGCTTTCCTGGAATTTTCTAGGTTCGCTGTAGGTTCAGTGTAGGTTCGCTCTTCGTTCGGTGTAGGCATAATTGGGATTATTTTAAGGTGTACTTCTTCCAATTTTACCTTCCCCTAAATTTTCGATTGATTCGATTTTATTTTTTTGAATTTCATTTTCCCAATCCCCCTCTCTTCTTGGATTTTCGAAAAAAAGTTCTATCTTAATAATCCATTTTCCTAATCAAACTATCAGTAAAATTAAAAAGCATGAATAGAAAAGGCGCTCCTCAAATGAGACAGAAAGCTGTATTCAAAGTTCTTTTACTTTTACTCATTTTAGTTTTTAGTAAATCATTCTCCCAGGTAAAAACCCAGGGAACTCCCTTTATAAAAAACTATCCTTCAGTAGAATATAAATCCCACCCTAAGAACTTCTCCATAATCCAGGATGACAGAGGGGTGATGTATTTTGGAAATGCTTATGGTATTTTAGAATTTGATGGCAATGACTGGCGTACAATTAATCTTCCTAAGGGGAAAAGCGCAATTTCTTTTGCAAAGGATAGCAGTGGAAGAATATATGTAGGTTCTGTGAGCGAGATAGGTTTTTTGCAGGCTGATTCAGTTGGTAATACCGTTTATACCTCTTTCTTAAATAAACTTCCCGGGGAAAATCAGAATTTCGGAGAAGCATTGAACAGCTTCGTCCTTAAAGATAAAAAAATCTTTGCTTCCTTTCCTCAGATCTCTGTGATTGATAATGGGGGTGCTAAAACTTTTAAGCCTGGTAAATCCGAAATGGTTTTTGATTATTCAGGACAAGTGGACGATGAGATTTTTTTTAGAGAATCAGGAAAAGGTTTAGTCGAATTGAAAGACGGAAAACTAAAATTGGTAGAGGGAGGAGAATATTTTGCCAATAAAATTATTTATACAATTCTTCCTTTTAATAGTAAAGAGCGGCTAATTGTGTCAGAGGAAGGGCTGTCCATTTATGATGGTGTTTCTTTCAAGCCCATGCCCTGTCCTGTAAATGATTTTATCCTTAAGAATCCGATCACAAAAGGAATAAGTCTTAAGAATAATTTCTATGCCATAGGATCCATAAATAATGGATTGATTATCATTGACAATAAAGGCAATCCTGTTCAATATCTTAACAAAAGAAATGGGTTGCCAAGCGATTTTATTTACGATCTATATCTGGATTCGGAGGAAAACTTGTGGGTGGCAACGGACAACGGAATAAGCTACGTTCAGATAAGCAGTTCATTTACCTCTATAAATGAAGATGTGAATCTGTCAGGAATGGGATATGCAGCCATTATTGATGACAATAAAATATACCTTGGAACTTCCCAGGGGTTGTTTGTTAAGGAATGGGATACTTTTAAAAATCCATTGGATCAGTCGGCAGGATTTCATCTGATTAAAAATTCCGAAAGCCAGACCTGGTATCTTGATAAGATAGGAGGGGCGTTATTGTGTGGAAATATGCGTGGGCTTTTTGTAATTAAAAATGGAGAGGCCGTCAAAATATCACCAGGCGATTATATCGGCGGATGGGTTTTTAAATCTTTTAAAAATGGCAAGTATCTGATCCTCGGTACATTTACAGGACTTGAACTGTATGAGAAGAAAGTAAATACCTGGGTTTTTAAAAATAAGATTAAAGGTTTTGACGAATCTTCCAGAACACTAGAAATTGATAATGAGGATAACCTATGGGTATTGCATGGAAATAACGGTCTTTATAAAATCATTTTAAATGAAAAACTGGACAGCGCAATCAATGTAAAAAACTTTTGTGTAGCTCAAAATTTCAAATCTGATTACTTCAATGATATTGCTAAAATCGGAAATGAAATGGTATTTGCCGGCGACAGTCATTTTTACAAATACAACAAAGCCGAAGATTTGCTTGAAAAGCATCCGCACCTCAATAAGTTTATCGGAAAAGACATATTGATTAGTAAAACTACTCCATTGGAAGACGGGAGCATTTGGCTTGTTAATAATGATGCGCTGGAAGTCTGGACAAAGCAGCCCAATGGTGACTACCTGAAAAACAATACCATCTTTAGAAAATTAAAGGGACAGCTTATCGGAAGCTATGAATACTTCTGGAGGTACGATGAAAAAAATTACTTTATAGGTACGCAAAATGGATTTGTTCACTTTGATCCTACAATCGTTGAGAATAACAAAGCTTTTAATGTGATCATCCGGAAAGTGGAATCAATAAATGAAAAGGATTCGTTGCTTTTTGCCGGCACTTTTGTAGATAAGGACCTTTTCCCAAGTACTGAACAGCCTTCAGGTCAATCGATTAAAATTCCATTTAACCAAAATGCGTTAAGGTTTTCTTTTTCTGCCTTGTATTACGAGGATCAGGAAAGAAACCAATACCAGTTCTATCTGGAAGAGGTTGGGAAAGATAACACCTACAAATGGACAAACTGGTCTTCAATACCTTTTAAAGAATATACTAATCTGGCAGAAGGAGACTATATCTTTCACGTGAGGGCAAAAAACATTTATGATAAAGTAAGTGCCGATACTGGCTATAGTTTCAGTATTCTTCCGCCCTGGTATAGAACAAAAGCGGCCTTTTTTATATATGCCATTCTTTTTATTCTGTTTCTGATTCTGATTGTCAAGCTCGTGTTGATAAAGATCAACAAAGAAAAACAGCGGATAGAAAAGGAGAAGGAAAAGGAGCTTCTGTTGTTGGAAAAACAATTTGCCGAAGAAGCTTTGAAAGCTGAAAAGGAGATTATTCTACTACAAAATGAAAAACTCGAATCAGAGGTCAGGTATAAAAATGATGAGCTTGCCAACCTTGCTACCAGCTTATCTCAAAAAACCGAATTCCTGAGCCAGTTGAAAAAAGACCTGGTTTCTATATCGAAGGAAATTAATCCTGAAAATAAGTTGCCTTCCTTAACCGAACTAATAAAATCAGTGGACAAAGGCATTGAATTCGATGATAGTTGGGATCATTTTCAAACCAATTTCGATACCATCCATCACAATTTTCTCTATAAAATCAGGGAAAGGTTTCCGGCCTTAAAACCTACGGATTTGCTGCTTTGCGCTTACATAAAGATGAATAAGTCAAACAAAGAAATATCTTCCCTACTCAATATTTCTGTAAGTGCAGTGGAAAAAAGACGCTTCCGTTTGAGGGAGAAATTCAAATTGGATGATGATACCCGCCTAACTGAATTTCTGATAGAAGTTTAGTGCAGATTCATCAAATGTAGGCCTCTGAATATACGCTAACATGGAAATGACCCTCCTGAAAAAATAAATTGTAGTCCTTGAAATCTTAGTTTGTAGGGCCAATTGTAGCCCCTGAAAACTGGATAAATACCTTCCATTATGTGAGCTTAGTTTAAGGTGAATAGATCATCTGTTATTTCAATCATTAACCCTTAAATTATGTACAGTTTTACATCTAAATTCTTTAAGAGGATAAATAAGAATTTTATCCTTCTTTATTTTTTATTGCTTCTTACAGGTATAGAAAGTCCGGTGTACGCCCAACAATCGAATCAGGAAATGATTGTTGCCGGTTTTTACCCTTATACCAAGGATTATATTTTAAAACCTGAAAATATCCCGCTTAGTAACCTTACCCATTTGATCTATGCTTTTGCAGGTCCGCGAGCAGATGGCTCCATCAGCACTGAGACGGGCTCTTACCACAATCAGGCTTTGGTAAACAGAGTTCATGCGGAAGGAAAAAAGTTTATTATAATGATGGGAGGCGGTCTGCAATCAGGTGGTTTTCATGGAATGGCCTCGAGTGCTTCTACCCGGACAATTTTCGTAAATAACCTGGCAGACTGGATCAGAACCTATGGTTATGATGGAGTTAACATTGACTGGGAATATCCCGGAAACAACAACAAAAACGAAGACCGCGAAAATTTGACCTTGCTGGTTCAGGAAATGCGACAAACATTTGATGCACTGGAAACAGAGTTAGGAAAAGAGATCGAAATATCCATGGATATACACTCCAGTTTATACTATGCGCAATGGGTGGATTTTGCAGCATTAGAAGATGATATGGATTGGTTTGGATTGATGTCCTATGACTATTCAGGAGATTGGCCATATAGCATCCACGTGGCGCACAATGCTCCGCTTTATTGTGGTCCTGATTCTATCTGCGATCGCTATTTAAGTGTGGATCTTGGTGTTAAAAACGTTAGGGATTCTTTAGGCATTCCGGCACATAAGATAGTGATGGGTGTAGCTTTCTATGGCCGGGAGTTTTTTAATTCGGAATTATATGAAACTCCGAAAGAAGGAGGAGGGGCTCATCCATATTACGACATTCAGCCTTTAATCGGCAACGGCTGGACAAGGTTTTGGGATGATCAATCTAAGGTGCCGTATTTAAAGAAAAATTCCGGAACGGGAATAATGAGTTATGATGACGAGCAGTCCCTGACAGAAAAGACAAATTATATCAAACAGAATCAGTTGGCTGGCGCAATGATCTGGGAAATAACCCAGGATGTTGATAAAATAACAAAACAGCAACCCTTGATGGCGGTAATAGGTGAGAATCTTGTCGGTGAAGTCGTCGATCCTACAGGTATACCTACTGTTGCCATTACCTCCCCGTCCAATGATTTTGTTTTCACTCCCGGCGGCAATTTGACCATTTTAGCCAATGCTCAGGTAGAAAGCGGGTTTACAGTTCAGAAAGTAGATTTTTACGGGAATGGAAGTCTTTTAGGTAGTGATAATTCAAGTCCATATTCTTACGTCTGGCAAAATATTCCCGGCGGGAAACATACTTTAAAAGCGATTGCCACGAGCAGTGCCGGAAAGACAGGCGAATCCGCAGTCATTGATATTTCAGATGGCATAGTACCTGAATACACCGAAATGTGGGATGATTTTTCTTATGCCAATGCTTCGGATTCTGAACTTGGCCGCATAAACAGTTGGTCAATAGTAGATGGAGCAAGTGGACCTCCTTCAGGCGCTATCTACGCAAAGGAAGGAATTACATTTTATGCCGATCCTCAAAATTCGAGCAACAAATTGATGGGTGTAGCCACTACAGCAAGCAACGATCCTACTAAGAACAGGCATGCCCGGATAGAAACAAGCGTGATGCCTTACAGGAATGGAACTTTTGCTGCAAGGGTTTATTTTGATGATACACCTGCCCTTTATGGAGATGCAAATGTGGAAACATTTTATACCATCAACAGTTACGCCACTTGTAATAATCCGGACCTCTATTCAGAAGTTGATTTTGAATATTTGCCCTGGGATGCCTGGCATTGGGAGAGGAAGACCACCATGTATTATACCAGTTGGGAAACCTGTGAGATACGGGATCATGTAAAAACCATACAATCTTTTGCAGGGTGGCATGATTTGGTTTATACAGCTGCAGAAGGGCAACCGGTGAAATGGTACATAGATGGGCAATTAATGGGAACTATGCCTCAGCACACGCCGGATTCCGATGTGAATATCTCCTTTGCTAACTGGATTTATCAGAATACCACCGGTTCCAATCCGACTACCAGGACAACCACGATGCAGGTAGATTGGGTATATCATGCAAAAGATGTGGTAATCACTCCTCAGGAGGTGCTGGACCAAGTAGCCAACTTAAGACAAAATCAGGTTCTGCGAAAAAATCTTCAGGGAGAGCAGGTGATTGATGGAAACACAAACCCAGCGCCAACTGTGACTATTACATCACCGGCCAACGATGCTACATTTACGGCTCCGGCAACTATTACCATAAGCGCCACAGCTACTGATGCCAACGGAAGTATAACCAAAGTGGAATTTTTCAACGGAAATAATAAGCTTGGAGAAGACAATACTTCCCCATATAACTATACCTGGACAAATATAGCAGCAGGGAATTATGTGCTTACAGCGAGAGCGACAGATAATGAAGGAGCGTCAGGAACTTCCGCGGTTGTAAATATCTCCGTTGGCACAAATTGTACCGCACCTCCTGTCATTACTTTTACTGCTCCATCCAACGGAGCGTCCTATGTTGCGCCGGCAACCATTACATTTAATGCAGATGCCAATCCAGGGTGTACCAATAGAACGATTACAAAGGTGGACTTCTACAATGGATCTGTTTTTCTAGGTTCTGATAATACCTCACCCTATAGCTACACCTGGGCAAATGTTCCTGAAGGTAACTATAACATTACAGCGACGGCGACGGATAGCGAAGGAGGGACAACAAATGCTTTACTTTCCGTTTCGGTCACTAATACTCAATCTTCAAATCTTGCACTCAATAAACCAGTGACGGTTTCTTCTTTGGAAACCTCGGCTTTTCCCGGATCTGCTGCGGTAGATGGAAATGGTTCCACACGTTGGGCCAGTTTGTACAGTGATCCACAATGGATTTATGTGGATCTTGGCGCCAATTACAATATTAACCGGGTGAAAATAACATGGGAGGCAGCTTACGGAAGAGATTACCAGGTGCAGATTTCAGGAAATGCTTCTGACTGGTCATCCATTAAAACGGTTTCAGGAAATACAGCTTTAATAAACGATCACACCGGTTTAAGTGGAAGCGGCAGGTATTTGAGAATTCATGGAACCGCGAGAGGCACCGAGTGGGGTTATTCTATTTATGAACTTGAAGTTTACGGAACGACAGGCACAAGTAACATTTCACCAACAGCAACCATCACTTCTCCGGCAAATAATGCAGTGTTTAATGCACCGGCAACCATCACCCTTAATGCTACAGCTTCAGATACGGACGGAACGATTTCCAAGGTGGAATTCTTTAATGGTACAAATAAACTTGGCGAAGACTTATCTGCTCCTTACAGTTTCACCTGGACAAATGTTGCAGCCGGAAGTTATTCCTTAACTGCAAAAGCGACGGATAACCTTAGCGCTAGCGGTAGTTCTTCAGTTGTGAATATAACCGTTAATGGGAACAACGCGCCAATAGTAAATATAACTTCGCCGGCTAATAACGCTGCGTTTAACGCGCCTGCAACCATTACCATCAATGCCACTGCCTCAGATGGAGATGGAAGTGTATTCAAGGTGGAATTCTTCAACGGATCCAATAAACTTGGCGAAGACTTGTCTTCTCCCTACGGTTTCACCTGGTCAAATGTAGCAGTTGGAAATTATTCAATCACTGCTAAAGCCACGGATAATCAAGGAGCAGTAGCCACTTCTACGCCAGTTTCGGTGGCAGTAAATAGTACTACTCCTGTTCAACTGGAAGCAGTGTACAATACAATTGCGGAATGGGGAACTGGTTTCCAGGGAGAAGTACGTGTTTATAATCATTCTTCAACTTCCGTAACCGGATGGACTGTTCAGTTTGATTGTCCTCACAATCTCACTCCGATTTGGGATGCTGAAATCGTTTCGCACACGGGTAATCATTATGTTATAAAGTCGATTGCTTCTACTCAAACAATTGCAGGAGGGCAGTCCGTGGTATTTGGGTTTATCGGAAATATAACCTCTGGGCAAACTTTCAGTGCACCTACAAATTTTACGGCTCAATCAGGCACTACTGCGAGAATAAGCGTTCCTGAAAATAGCAGGAAATTGGAAGTTAAAGCGTATCCTAACCCTGCTTATGGACAGGCATTTATTGAATTTAATCTGGAAAAGGAGAGTAAGGTGGAGATCAGCATTTATAAAAATGATGGAGGGATCGCCACGAGGTTAATCAACAAGAAGATGCCTGCCGGCCAAAATAAGGTATTGTGGGATGGCAGCGGCTTCGGATCCGGCGTGTTTTACTATCAGCTAAAAGTAAACAATCAGGTCATTACCGATAAGATTCTTTTGACAAAGTAAAATAGGGATTAATTAATAAGACAAAGGAGGTTCTTGACGAGAGCCTCCTTTTTTTGTACAGGAATAAGCATTAATGGGATTGACGTTGGGTTAATTTAATAATCCTGAAGGGATTACATGTTTGTAGAAAAATAAGTGAGCGGAATTTGCGACCCCATTGGGGTCGAATGCAAAATGATTCATTATTACCTATAAACATAGGAATCCTTTGGATTCGTAAAGCTAAAAAATGATTGACCCAGTTTCAGTAATTGAATTTTCCTTTCTACCTGAGTAGTAATAACATCTATAAACCATCCTTGAATTTGATATATTGTCCCAAAAATGTCCGGTTCAAATCCCCCGCCTGGACTCTTTTCTTCCTTATTATTGAAAAACAACTTTTTAACCCTTAAAACAACTTATGCAAGGTACTTGTAAGTGGTTCTGTATATTTTTTATTATTACCCTTCACTTTGCCTTTGCTCAAAAAAACATCAAACTCCAGCAGGTTTCTTCTGAAAATGGATTATCACAAAATACCATCAATTGTATTTACCAGGATCACAAAGGCTTTTTGTGGTTTGGTACCCACAATGGCTTGAATAAATATGATGCGTATACTTTTACGGTTTTTAAGAATATCGAAAAAGATTCGTCTTCTATTTCCAGTAATGACATTTATTCTATTTATGAAGATTCGCAAAATAACCTATGGATAGGCACAAGCCAGGGACTTGCTTTGTTTAAACATACCCTTGGTGAGTTTGTGAATTATGATTTTGCCTCCAGCGGCAATTACCTGATGCATCCCGTTTGGAGTATTTTCCCTTCAAAAGATGATAATAAACTCTGGCTCGGCGGTTCAGGAGGATTATTTTTATTTGATAAAAGGAGTGAAAAATTCCAGCATTATAAAATCAACGACAGTATCCAGAATGTAAATTCTATAGGCAGTGTGTTGGAAGATTCAAAAGGAGACCTCTGGATTGGTTCGCTAGGTGGAGGTTTGTGGAAATTCGACAAGAAAACCCATCAATTTGTCAGGCCTGATAATTACCACAAGAAAAATGATGAAGTTATCCGGTGTTTACTGGAAGACTCACAGGGAAATATCTGGATAGGCACCGACGAAGGGATTTTAAGTAAATACAATTTTCAGCACGGAAGCTTTACCTACTATTCGGATCTTAAAGGAAGATTTCCTATCAGGTCTATGATTGAAAACAAAAAAGGCGAAATCCTGATAGGGACAGACAAAGGAGGGGTATATTTTTTTGATAAAAGGAGAAACAAGCTGTTGCCTTTTGAATATGAAAAGGAGAATGGCAATGATGTGGTGAGGTCACTTTTTGAAGACAGAAAAGGAAACCTGTGGATAGGTACCTACAATGGCGGCGCTTTTCTAAATGACAATCTGGATGCCACCTTCAACTACCTTTTTCCCTATTCCAATATTAAAGATCTGAATGAAAATAATTCCGTACTCACCATTTTTGAAGATCAATCCAAAAGCCTTTGGGTGGGAACCGATGGCGGAGGTCTGATAGAATTCAGAAAAGGAGAAAAGGTTAATTCTTACCGAAAAAACACTGAAAAGGGTAGCATATCCGACAATATTATTTTATGTATTGATGAGGGTAGACAGGACCAATTATTCCTGGGAACATACTCCAATGGATTATCCGTGCTGGACAAAGGAACCGGAAAATTTACGAACTATAAGCATACAAAAGACAATCCTTCGGGACTTAACAACAACAGTATCTGGGCGCTTTATCACGACGTCAATGATGTACTTTGGATAGGTACAAACAACGGCGGGTTAAACTTGTTTTATACAAAAAGCGGTAAGTTTAAATATTTTACCAATAGCTTAAAGAATCCCGGAAGTATATGTTCAAATACGATACGCTCTATTTTTAAGGATAGTCGGAATAAGTTTTGGATAGGAACAGTTTCGGGCCTTGACCTTTTCAATGAAAAGGACAGCACTTTTTCTCACTTTTTCCATGACCCTTCCGATAAATACAGTATTAGCAATAACAATGTCCTTAGCATCTTCGAGGATTCTCAAAGTAATCTATGGTTTGGAACCCACGGGGGAGGGATTAACAAATACATTAGGGATAAAAATCAATTTATCACCTACAATGAAAATGACGGACTTCATGGGAATATAGTCTATGGAATTGTCGATGATGACAAAGGGAATCTATGGTTAAGCACCAATAAAGGACTTTTTAGATTTAATCCGGCAACGGAGGAATTCAAAAGCTTTGATACCAGCAGTGGCTTGCATAATTCTCAATTCAACATAGGTGCTCATTTTAAAAACCATGAAGGGGCGCTATTTTTTGGAAGTACCAATGGTGTTTGTTCATTTTTTCCGCAACAAATAAAGATGAACACTTATGTTCCTCCCGTTGTAATTACTGATTTTATGCTGTTTAACAAATCTGTAGATAAGGATGGTTCGTTGAAAAATGCCGTTGCAGAGACAAAAGAAATTGTGCTGGATCATACCCAATCCGTATTCAGCTTTACTTTTGCCGCGCTTAATTATACCCATTCTCATAAAAATCAATATGCCTATAAACTCGAACCCTTTGATGAAAACTGGAATTATGTAGGAACCCGTCGAAGCGCTACCTATACTAATCTTGAACCCGGAAAATATGTTTTTAAAGTAAAAGGTTCCAATAACGATAACGTATGGAATGATACACCCACAACGATTAATTTGATAATTACCCCGCCTTATTGGAAAACTGTATGGTTTAAAATTTCTATTGTTTTATTAAGCCTTCTTATCATTTATTTAGGATATAGGTTTAAAGTCAGGGGAATAAAAAATCAGCAGATAATTTTGAAAAGACTGGTAGATAAAAAAGCGAGGGAAATAGAGGAAAAGAACAACCAACTTTATGAAACGGAAAGGCAAAATGCCCTCCTCCTTCAACAAAAGCTCAATCATGAATTGACCAATAAGAGCAAAGAGTTGACCCAGTATATATTGTTGATCATTCAAAAGAACCAGCTTTTGGATGAGCTGAAAAAGAAAGTAAAAGAAACTGTAAAAACCAGCGCTTCCGGGAAGCCTGCAGATTATAGAAATATTCTTAAAACCATCAATTACAATTTTACCCCGGATAAGGAATGGACAGAATTCAATTTAAATTTTGGATTAATTCATCAGGGTTTTGCAGAACGGCTAAGAATACAGTTCCCGGAATTAACAAATCATGACTTGCGGCTTTGTGCCCTTTACAGAATATACATTTCTTCAAGGCAAATTTCGGAAGTAATGGGCATTTCACTTACCACTTTAAAGATGGCGAGGTATCGTCTTCGTAAAAAGCTAAACCTTTGTTCTGAAGAAGATCTTTCGGAATTCCTGAAAAAAATCTGATGAAAATCATTTTGACTGGGAATCTGGAAGAAAGTGAACAAAAAAAGAAGCCTTTATCTTAAAAAGGGGAAGTTATGTAGCTGATTTATAGTTGTTTACATTTGTCCTAAAAATGTCCTTGCCAATGTCCTACTTATGTCCTTGTGTATTAAAGGGTTTTTCGGATGATTTTGAGCTACTTTATTTTATAATGTTAAAAATTTATAAACTGATGAGAGTAGAAAAAAATGATCTTAATTCCTTTGTTACACATAATCTGATCGCAGTAATTACTCGGGACATTTTTAGAATGGGGTTTAACAAGTTAGCGGATTTAAAAGCAATATCTATTTCCTGACAATTACCAATCACCATATTTTTATCCGAAACAGTTGGTGGAGTTTCTGTTCTGATAACAAATGGTACATAGTTAAAAAGGATCGCCAAAAAGACCGCAAAACGGAATGGAACAAAGATGATATCTTTAAATGCAAATAGGCATTGCAATACCTATTGCAAATGATAATTACGGTCCTCATTATTTAGCATATCACTGGTTATCTAAAGAATATCTTGACTAACCAGACTCAAAATATAATCTACCCTTATAAAAAATTCAGAAGCCAACAGTAAAAGTACAACTGTTGCGCGGCTGAAACGCCTTATTGGCGGTTAGAAAATAATTTAAACCCTAAAATCTAAACAATGATTTATTCTTTACCTAAGTTAAAATGGATAGTTATTCGCAATTCCATTTTTCTGGCAACATTTCTTATATGTTGTTTTCAAACAAATTTATTTGCAGTCGATCCCGCACTATCCGGCAATACCGGAGAGTTAAATGAATCGCGGGAGTATACGATAAAGGGCAAGGTCACCAACGATAAAGACGAACCTTTGGTCGGGGTGAGTATCCTTCTCAAAGGAACTACTGTAGGAACCATTACAGATGTAAACGGCGATTATTCCCTACAACTTCCCGATGCCTCAGGTACTTTAATATTTTCTTATATAGGGTACCTTTCTGAAGAAGTGATTATAGGCAATCAGGTAATCATTAATATGGTATTGCTTGAAGACATTTCCACCTTAGGTGAAGTGGTGGTGACCGCTTTAGGTATTAAAAGGGAAAAGAAAGCCTTGGGTTATGCCGTTTCTGAGATTTCAGGCAAGGAGCTCTCCACAGCGCAGGAAACCAACGCCATTAATTCTCTGGCAGGGAAGGTTGCTGGTGTGGATATTTCCTTAAGCACCGCCGGCCCCTCTGGCTCATCAAGGGTATTGATCAGGGGAAATAAAGAATTAAGTGGACCAAACCAACCCTTGTATATCATTGATGGCGTTCCTATGGAAAACTCACAACTTGGAAGTGCGGGAATGTGGGGCGGTTATGATATGGGAAGTGGTATTTCAAGTTTAAATCCCAATGATATTGAA
>DASPJL010000065.1:0-2942 GCA_035628645.1 Cytophagales bacterium
TACTTGCTTTTTTTTATCGTGCCCTGAATGAGATTTGCAAAACTAAAGGCCTGCCCTTCTATATAGGCTCGTTTTACTCCTGATTCAGGCAGGTAACAATCTCCATTTATAAAGGTGCTTCCTCCAAGAGACAGAGGTGAATTCTGATCGGGAAGGTAAATGGCACATTTCCTATCGTCCAGTTTATATCCATATATAATGGATTTCCATTTTTGAAAATTCTTGGAAAAGGAATTTACAGAACCAATTTCAAATATTCCCCATAACATCTTTTTTATAGTGACCGAATCAATATCATTTCCATAAAGATCCATTGTTTTTTCTTCTCCATAAGAAAAAATATCCGATCCGGATAAAAGAATGTTAATAGCTGAATTGGCATTGAGGTCAAGTTTTTTGATAAGTTGGTCTTTCTGAACCTGAAGACGCTGAAAATAAGAAACTAAAATAAGAGAACTGCAGAATATCCCTATTACTAAGGAAACAATTATAACTATAAACAATGCATTTGCCTTAAGCATTTCTGTGGAGGATTTTATACTAAGATAAGAAAAAAAATTAAGATGCGGGATTCTGCAAATATTTGGTATGGCCGCCATTCTCGCCGGATCATTCCTATTTTCAGCAAATCAGATTTACCTGTCTTGTCCCGCTGGCGCATGCGCAATGTCGTTAAGTTAAGAAAAGGTAATAGAATTTTTTGTAGATTAGAGCCATAATAAGAAGAAAGAATTCGAGGGAGCCCTTTTCTTAGAAGGGCTTTTTCAAAACACACTAAAAGCTATTGACAATGAAGGGTTTGTCAATAGGAATAAATCCTATTCCTCCGATTTTACTAGAAACAGAAAATTGAGTTTTAAGAATCTGATTGTGTCTCTTTTATCCTTTACTAGGCCGAGTGTTCAGACCGAATTAGATAGATTTTTTAAAGCACTTTCAAAATCCTCTGACTCCATTGAAACCATTTCTAAAAGTGCGTTCACTCAATCCAGGAGAAAGCTAAAACCTGAAGCATTTATAGAACTTGCCAAATCACAGTTAAAGTATTTTGATAATCATGCGCCCAATAAAAAGACATGGAAAGGTTGTCGAGTTGTTTCGATAGATGGCAGTCTTTTAAATCTTCCGCCAACGGAAGAAATAAAGAAAGAATTTGGCGCAGTAAGCAATCAATATGAAGAAGTTGTAAGTGCAAGATGTTCTTTTGCATATGATGTATGTAACGAATTGATTTTAGATGCAACCATAGCTCCTAGACGAAGTTGCGAAAAAGATTTAGCAGTAAGGCATTTAGACTCATTAAATCCAGCGCGGGATATATTGGTTTTTGATAGAGGATATCCTTGTCAATGGCTGATGGGGTTATTGAATAAAAAAGGATTTAAATTTTGCTTTCGCTTAAGTACTGCTTGGAAGCAAGCTTACAGTTATATGCAAGAAGGCGGCAATGACAAAGATTGGGATTTGGAAAGAGCATCTCATAGAGAATGGGGCAAATTGAAAACATATGGTTTATCAAGAAAAATTAAAGGACTCCGATTGGTTTCAATTAAACTGTCCAGTGGTGAACAGGAATTATTGGTAACCAATATAGTTGATCGTGAAAAATTCTCCTTTAATGATTTAAAGGAGCTATATAATTTAAGATGGAGAATAGAAGAAGCATTTAAAATTTTAAAGAAAACACTACATATAGAACATTTTACCGGTAAGAGTGCCAATGCTGTCAAACAGGATTTTCATGCTAAAGTATTTATGATGAACATGGCTTCAATGGTAAGAAGTCAAGGAGTTAAAACTAAACAGAAAGCTTCTAAAAAATATCAATACCAGGCAAACAAGACTCAGGTTTTAGCAAAATTGAAAGATTTTCTGATAGATATATTTTGCATAAATCGCTTAACAACGATGATTAAACAGATGTTGAGTATTCTTCATACTAGAAAAGAAATGGTAAGACCTGGAAGATCCTTTCCAAGAAACGCAACATCTTCCCGGAGAAGACATAAAATTATAAATTCGAAAGGTATATGAGCTTAACTTAACGACATTGTGCGTGCGTTTGTAACGCGTGCCAAATTATGGGCAGAGAACTTACAGAAAAATCAATTATTTCGGGTAATGACAGGAAATAGATTGGACCTACAAATGATCAAGCTGGAAATATCTTAGAGAAGCTTTAAAGAGTTGGAAGTTTGATTAAAAATAAGCAGGAAGTATGTTGACAGCTTACTTCTTACTTTTGATATAGTTTAAAAGCATTATTATTTTTGTTATTACAGCTATAAAAGAAAGGGAGACTAAGGCCAAAAAGAATATTAGTTGTTTTATATGATTTTATAGCGGGTAACGTTTTGCAGCTACTTCGATGTGCTCAAAATGACAATAAGACATTATGCCTCGTAAGCTCTAAGCTACCGATGTGCGGAAAGCAAGCAAGGTCAGGATTTGTTTCTACCCAATGAGAATTTATAATTATCAGGTGTTCCTGATATTATTACATTAAGAAAGCGGATGCGCTTATCATTGTTTCGATAGACTATAGCATCTACATTGTCAGGGGAGACTTCATCCTGGCTCTTACCAGCAAATAATGTTTTAAAGCCTACCTGCGTTACAAGGCTTAGAGGGATACTCAGGTAATACTCCATGTTCATATCCATGGATTGTTTGCCGGAAAGCTCAATGAACCCAAGGGAAGAATTGATGTTCATAGCCGGAATGGAAAGTACTCCTTTATCAAAATCCAATTTGTTACGAAGTGTATCAAAGCGTATCAGATCCAGGTTTTTGTCCTGGAAATACTCTGCCATCGCATGTATCGGAGCAAATTTTACCAGGCTACCGTTAATGATTTCTATATCCAGATGCGCTTTGCTGTCGTTCATGATAGGAGTGAGGTCCGGATGGACATGCATGGTGCTGGAAATAGTGCCGCTGAT
>DASPJL010000066.1:0-45850 GCA_035628645.1 Cytophagales bacterium
AAAGAAATGGAATGTTTCGGCTAAGGAAATTACCACAGAGGCAGGAATGCTTTACCACAAGCCTGGGGGAAAAAAAGCAAGCTACGGTGAAATAGCATCCCTGGCAGCCGGACTTCCCGTACCTGCCGAGGTCGAATTGAAGAAGGTGCGCGATTTTACAATTATCGGTACCTCCAGAAAAAATGTGGAAGCCCTGAATATTGTGACAGGCAAACCATTATTCACCATTGATCATACTCAGGAAGGCATGTTGATTGCCATG
The DNA here is from genome assembly GCA_035628645.1 of Cytophagales bacterium. Classification (GTDB taxonomy): domain Bacteria; phylum Bacteroidota; class Bacteroidia; order Cytophagales; family Cyclobacteriaceae; genus DASPJL01. The sequence goes on from DASPJL010000066.1 coordinate 263, forward strand.
ATTGCCCATCCTCCTGCATTCGGATTGAAAGTGAAGTCCGTAGATGATTCTGCCGCCAGATCCATGCCAGGCATTAAAGATGTCTTCACAATCAAAACACTTTCCGACGATTACGAAAGAAATGGTTTTGACACAACAACTTTTACTGAGCTAGTGGTAGTGGTTGGAAAAACTACCTGGGAAGTGATGAATGCAAAAAAAGCGCTTAAGACAGAATGGGAGAAAATTTCCGACTCAAATATAATTGTGAACGGCTGGGGAGGTAAACAAACGGTGAAAATCCCTGCAGGATTGGAGAGTACTGAAGGGCATAAAGCAAAAATGGTGGAAAGGTCAAAACAACCTGCTGAAGTACTTCGAAAGGATGGCGATCCGGAAGGCGCATTTAAAAAAGCAGCCAAAGTAATTGAGCGGACTTATAATGCACCCTATCTGGCACACAACACTATGGAACCGGTTAACTGTTTTGCCCACGTTACAGCAGATAAAGCTGAAATTTACGGACCTATCCAGGCGCCTGAATTTATTATGCAGGCCCTCTCCGCACGACTAGGACTTCCAAAGGAAAAAATCCATATTAAACTGGCAAGAATGGGCGGAGGATTTGGTCAGAGAGCTTATGGACATCACTTAGTTGAGGCGGCAGTGATTTCTCAAAAACTGAACGCTCCGATCAAAATGGTTTATACACGCGAGGATGATATGACTTACGGAATTTACCGTCCCACCTACACGGCCACTTACAGGGCAGCACTGGACGAGAAGGATAACCTTATCGCGTTTCATGTGCGTGGTGGCGGCATTCCTGAACACCCTGTTGCTGCAAACCGATTTCCGGCTGGCGCGGTAGATAATTACCTGGCCGAAGGATGGGCATTGGATTCAAACATTACCATTGGTGCATTCAGGGCGCCGAGGTCTAATTTCATTGCGGGAGCAGAGCAGTCATTCCTGGATGAAGTAGCCGAACTGGCAGGCAAGGATCCTATTGAGTTCCGTCTTCAACTGTTGGAACGAGCCAAGAACAACCCCGTGGGTAAGAACAACGATTATGACGCTGAACGGTATGCAGGCGTTTTAAAACTGGTGCGGGAAAAATCTAAATGGAACGAGGCATCTCCTAATATTCACTTAGGTGTTTCCGCATATTTCTGTCATAACTCATACGTAGCTGAAGTGCTTGATCTTGAGTTGCATAACAATAAGCCCGTAGTAAATAAAGTTTATGCTGCTGTTGACTGTGGCATAGTGGTAAATCCAGACGCAGCCACTAACATGGGTGAAGGAGGGATTATAGATGGTATTGGAAACGCATTGTTCGGCGAAATGACTTTTGTAGACGGAGTGCCGGAAAAGAATAATTTTCATCAATACCGACTTATCCGTCAGAAAGAAGCACCCAAGTCCATTGAAATTCATTTTGTAAAAAATGAACATGATCCCACAGGTCTTGGTGAACCATTGTTCCCTCCTATCTTTGCCGCTGTTGCGAATGCATTATACAAGGCAACAGGAAAGCGTTTTTACGACCAACCTTATGGCAAATACCTGGAGGAGCAGCCATCGCAAATGTAAGCGTAGAGAGAAATTTTAAATTTTGATTATTACCGCCGTTGTAAGTGTCCTACCGACGACCAAAGGCGGAAAAATGTCAGTGGGGACACTGACATTGGCAGGAAATTTATAAGTAAATAAGATGTCTAAAGGAAAAGTAAAAAACATATTTATACAAGGCGCTATTCCAGCGTCGTTTATTAGCGATAGCATTCAAAAGCACAGTGCAAAGACGGATATCGGCGCCCACAGTATATTTTTAGGACAAGTGCGTAGTGATTTAATTGAAGATAAAGCTGTAGCCGCCATCGAATATACCGCATACGAGGAGATGGCACTGAAGAAAATGGATGAGATCAGGGAAGAAATTTTTGCCAAGTATACGTTAACGTGTATGCACGTTCATCACAGTCTTGGAAAAGTAGCCGCGGGAGAAATATGCTTATTCGTTTTCACGTCTTCAAAACATCGAAAAGTAGCTATTGATGCCTGTGAGGAAACCGTTGAGAGGATCAAAGCCGAGCTACCGGTTTGGGGAAAAGAATTGTTCCAGGACGAGTCCTATCAATGGAAAGTCAATCAATAATTTGTAATTTAAAGGTTATTAACTCATAAATTCATGAAAGAACTTCGCGCGATATGTGATGCTTACAGGAAAATTGACTTCACAAAACAAAAAGCGGCAATTGCGACAGTTGTACGGGTGATTGGCTCGGCTTATCGAAGTCCTGGAGCCCGCATGCTGATTACCGACGATGGGCGATGGGTAGGGTCAATAAGCGGGGGGTGCCTGGAGGGAGACGCATTAAGAAAGGCCAGGGGAGTAATGAACGACAAGAAGGCCATAACCGTAACCTATGACACCAGCGAGGAGGAAAATAAAACCTTCGCAATCAATCTGGGTTGTAATGGAATTATTGATGTTCTATTAGAGCCGGTGGATCCCGAGGACAAGAGCAATCCCATATTTCTTTTTGAAACGCTGCTGGATCTTGAAGAAGATGCTGCTTTAGCTACGTGTTTTAGAGGAAAGGATGGAATGCCCGGAAAGAAAATGCTGATGAAAAACAAGGCCGTTGTTTTTCAGGATTTTAACGATAACAATATCAGGAGAAGGGTGGAAAGCGATTTGTCGGGCTTGTTTGAAACCAGGACATCCCGGGCGGAAACCTATTACATGGAAGACGGTATTACGGAGGTTTTTATAGAGTTAATTCAACCACCCACCAGCCTTATCATTTTTGGCGGAGGGTTTGACGCACGGCCCCTCAGTCAAATGGCAAAGAACCTGGGCTGGTCAGTTACGGTAACTGATGAGTGCGTTGCTCATATTGTTCCGGTTTTCTTTCCCGATGCGGATAATCTTTCCCTTTGTCAAAGACAGTTTGTAGAACATAACTTTAAGATTACCGCTAATACGGCCTGTGTCCTCATGTCACACAACTACGACTATGACCGGGATGTACTGAAAACACTGCTAAAAACGGAGGCACGTTATATCGGCATTCTTGGCCCACGCAAGCGGTTTGACAAAATGCAGAAAGAGTTTGCAAATCAGAACATTCTTCTTTCGGATAACGATTGGGACAGGATTCATGCGCCAATCGGAATAGACATTGGCGCGGAAGCGCCGGATGAAATTGCTATTGCCATTATCGCAGAAATCATGGGAAAATTAACCAACAGGGAAGCCGGGTTTCTTAAATACCGAAAAGCACCCATTCACCTTAGGGACACTACAAGTGAGCAAGTATTAAAAGAAGCGAAAATATAATCATAGGAAACGTCAGTTATAAGCCTCATAAATCCTGAATTTTTAAGCATATGGAAAAAAACATAGCCATCCTTCTTTTAGCCGCGGGTTCATCCACAAGGTTGAAGGAACCCAAACAGCTTCTGGATATTCACGGACAACCGTTATTGCTTCGGTCAGTTGAAACAGCTTATGCTTGTGCAGAAAAACAAACATTTGTGGTTCTTGGATCGGAATTTGAAATGCACAAAAATCTTATCTCAGATCTTCCGGTAAAGATTATACAGAACAAAAGCTGGGAAAAGGGAATGGGCAACTCCATAAAGGCCGGACTAAGTTACATCATTAAAGCTGTGGCCCAGGTAGAAGCAGTTATAATCATGGTATGCGATCAGCCGCTTGTCACCACAGCCTATCTCGAGAAAATGATTCAAAAATATAGTGATTGCGGTAAAAGAATTATTGCCTCCTCCTATGCTGCTACCTTAGGAGTACCTGCCTTATTTCATAAATCCATTTTTCCATCGATTCTCCAATTAGATGATACCCATGGAGCCAAAATGATAATAGAAAGCAATCCTGAAGATGTAGAAACGATTTCATTTCCGGAGGGAGCTATTGATATTGACACCTCCCAGGATTATCAGAACTTCCTCAAAATAAATTAGATTGAAAGATCTAGAATGCACCCTCTCGAGGAAAAAACAACGGATCCGAAATTTTAGTTAGCCCAAAGGAGTATGTCTCGCTGAACTTTCTTAAAAAATATTCCTTTTCAGCCATTGAAAAAATTTTGTCCGTCCACTGAAAAAATTTTGTTTGCTTACTGAAAGTAAAATGTCGAGCGTCGCTGGTCAACTTACTTAGCGCCAATGGTCAACTTCCGGAAGCTGGCTGGTGAAGTTGACCAAGCAGCTTGTCAAAAGTGTGGGTCGTGAACAGATTTTTGTAGAGTAAAAAGAGAGGAGGGGTGCTTTAGAGACTGAAAAAGTATGTATAGCCGTTAGCGGTTTTCAAAAGCTGGATTTTGTTATTTTTGCGGGGAGTCTTTGCGTCTATTGATCCTATAATTTTAAGTTATTTTCAATCAAAAACGCCACCCGGAGTTTGATCTCATAGGTGGCTGTCCTTTTTATTAAATTAAACACGGCAAGCGTATATTTCAACATGGCAAAGCAAAAGAAAAATGCGTATCAATTCTTTCCATTAATTCTGTTTACTTTTCCTACCTATGTAGAAAACGTTAGGGTTGAAAAAATTTTTGCCTTAAAAAATAACTTCCTCTCTTTGATCATTGTAAAAGAATATGTAAACCTTCTCTTTAATACCATCTTGTTAATTTATTCGCCTGTTTTTAATATTTCCCCGCGATAAACCATACTTGTTTTTTTTAATTATCAAATTCACTCTGTTATAGATTTAAAATTTTCTTTTACAATATTGCTCTCCGTGATGCAGGAATATCACCTTATCACACCCTTTCAGCAGTTTGTAATCTCTTTAATTGTTGGAGGGAAGAAAAGTATCATATTGGCATATAAATGAAGTTTCAATCTCTCCCAAAGAGAATTAAAATATAATGTGGGATAATTTAAAAAATTGGTTGCCTATTATTATAGGCGCTGTCTTGTCTGCTGTTTCATTGATTTGTGTAAATTATTTACTGGGTTGGCTTGCTACTTCTTTTCTATTTTATTCACTTTTTAAGACAACAAATTCCCGTAAACAAATTATTGGCGGATTGCTATTTGGTTTTGTTTCCGCTGCAATTCTAAATTCCTGGATGATCACTGTGGTTCATCGATATGCTCAGGGAAGCATTCTAATAGGAATAGTGTGTTGGATGGTCTCTGCAATATTAATCTCACTGATTTATGGCTTGCAGATTTTTATATTCAACAAGACTAAGCTGGTACAAAAAAGTACGGTTTCTTTATACATTAATGCAACTCTAATGGCTTCTTTGTGGGCGCTTGCCGAATGGATCAGGAGTGAATTTTTATATGGAATGCCTTGGCTGAGTTATAGCATTGGTATCTCTCAAAGCAGCAATATTTATATTGTACAAAATGCGGTAATAGGAGGTGTATTCCTTCTCTCCTTTATAATTATCCTGTTCAATTATCTGCTGGCTTTTGCTGTCTATACAAAAAAAATCAAACTTTTACTGGGCCCGGTTGCCATCTTGTTATCATCATTTATAATCGGTTTTTTTCTCTATCAAGATCTAAATAGGAAGGTAAAAGGCTCAACATCGAACAAGATAAGAGTTGCATTACCTCTTGCTTCTTTACCTCCTGAAACGATCTGGGATGAAAGTAATGGAAATCAACTAGTACAGAACCTCCTTGAATTGAATAAAAAAGCGGTACAGGGAAGACCTGATTTGATTTTGTGGTCTGAAACTATTGTTCCCTGGACTTATTTACCTAATGACGATCTGGTTCAAGAAATTTCAAAATCGACGCTACGAGATAGTATTCATTTCCTTTTGGGAATGAATACCTCTATTAATGGATCTTCAGATATTATTAACAACTCTGCCTATTATTTTAGCCCTGGCGGGAAAGCACTAGGAAGATATGATAAACAGAAGCTACTGACATTGATCGAGAAACCATTGTTCAGTTCTACAGGAAATCTTATTTTACCTTTTTTATCAAACAGCGGAATAAAAGTCTTTCCCGGAGAAAGCAAGCCATTGGAGACTATATGGGGAAAGGCAGGAATATTGATTTGTAACGAATCAACCATCTCTACGCTTTCTGAAAGTTTTGCGGAGGAAGGTGTTTCCTTTATTGTCAATATGGGCAATGACTCCTGGTTCTCCAAAAATTTTATTACGAAGCAACATTTTTATAACTGTCGGCTTAGAGCTGTAGAAACAAGGAAAGATTTAGTGATCAATAATAATCTGGGAACTTCAGGAGTGATCAGAGCCAATGGCGACATTTCAAAGGTTTATAATAATAAAGTGAGCAGTGTCCAATTCGTTGATATTTACCCAAACACAGTAAAAACAATAAAGCAATCCTACTTTATATACTTTTTGTTCATTGCTGTGTCAATAATAGTTTTAACTACTTTTTTAACTGGCAAACCAAAACAAATAAACTAAAATAAATATCGCATAGATAATATGCTACAACAAGAAGATTACAATTATAAAAATCAAAACAAATTATGAAGAAAGTAGTACTGTTATTTCTATTTTATACTATATGCCTCGAAGCATTTAGTGTAACTGTCACTCAAAAGAGTTGGCGCTGGAGGAACGATGATGGCTCTGAAACCTCAGCCACTCTTAAGGCAGACCAAAATGAGACGGCCAAAGTAACTTCAAAAGATGAGGTAGTCAGACTAAGGCTGGAATTTTCAATCTATCCTGATATGGGTGGTATGACGGATCCAAAAAACTCTGGTGAACTGGCATATTCAACCAGTCCTGAAGGTATTTTCACACCTATAAACAGCGATTCTGAAACTGAAAATCATTTCATTTATACCGCCAGTACTCATTTTGTACATGGTGAAGCCACAACACAACAAATGTCTCCCAGCTCAGGAGAGGTTTTTACCTCAGGAAAAATGTTTAACGGATCCGGTGGCGCCATAACTTTCGGTGTTCCGGATTCCGAATCTTCAAGGAGCGTAGAGCATGAGTGGGCAATCAAGCCAACAGAACATGCTGTTTACGGAACGACTTATTATTTTAAACTTCTTCCTTCGGCGACTGAAAGTTTTAATTATACGGAACCTTTGCCCTCATTGACTCTTGAAAAAGCAGAGATCACTGTAACCTCCATCAAAAGAAAAGATCCGACAAATTCTGTTACAAATAACTCTATCGTTACTTTCGAAATCACAATGAGTGAGGAAGTAACAGGGCTATCAAAAGCTAACCTTGAGGTTACCACAACAGGTATTACCGGAGCTGTTATCAGCGACTTTAGCGGAAACGGAACAACGTGGGAAGCCGAAATAGAAACGGGAGAGGGTGATGGCACCATTAGATTGGATATGACAGACATTGCCGGTGTTTCCTCCGTAACAACTGATGGAGAATCAGGTGAAGGTATACCAGGCGAAAGTATACCAGGTGAAGGAACAACAATTCCTTTTGGAGTGACTTCTTCAAGCTTCCCATTTACTTCCGGTGAAGTGTATACAATTGACAAAACTGACCCGACAGTAACAATCAGCAGTACGGAAGCAAACCCAACAAAGGCAAACCCAATACCTGTAAAGATAGACTTTAGTGAAGATGTGACTGGTTTTGATATAAGTGATATTGTTGTAGACGGTGGTTCTAAAGCTAATTTCCAAGGCAGTGGAAAAGCATATACTTTTGACCTTACCCCAACAAGCGATGGCGGCATTACTGTAGATATTGAAGAAGAAATTGCATCTGACGAGGCAGGAAATGGGAATAAATCAGCAACTCAGTTTAGCATTGAATATTCGTCAACTCTAGGTATTACAGTAACTTCTATTAATAGAAAGGAGCCCGCGGTTGCTCTAACCAATGCATCTACTGTTACTTTTGAGATTACATTAAGCGCGGCAGTAACAGGCTTAACAGCTTCTAACCTGGTTTTATCTACTGCCGGCGTTTCAGGTACTTCAATTACTGATGTTACTGGGAGCGGAACTACCTGGGCGGCTACTGTTAATACAGGATCCGGTGACGGTACTATCAGGCTGGATATGGTCAACCTTTCAGGAGCTACTGTAGAAGCGCCGCCCGTCATAGAAATCCCATTACCCCCTTTTCCTTTTCCTGATTCTTTTCCTTATCCTTATCCTCTTGACGTTCCAGCTTCAAGCTTCCCATATACTTCGGGTGAAGTATATACAATTGACAAAACTGACCCGACAGTAACAATCAGCAGTACGGAAGCAAACCCAACAAAGGCAAACCCAATACCTGTAAAGGTAGACTTTAGTGAAGATGTGACTGGTTTTGATATAAGTGATATTGTTGTAAGCGGTGGTTCTAAAGCCAATTTCCAAGGCAGTGGAAAAGCATATACTTTTGACCTTACCCCAACAAGCGATGGCGGCATCACTGTAGATATTGAAGAAGAAATTGCATCTGACGAGGCGGGAAATGGGAATAAATCAGCAACTCAGTTTAGCATTGAATATTCATCAACTCTAGGTATTACAGTAACTTCTATTAACAGAAAGGAGCCGGCGGTTGCTCTAACCAATGCATCTACTGTTACTTTTGAGATTACATTAAGCGCGGCAGTAACAGGCTTAACAGCTTCTAACCTGGTCTTATCTACTGCCGGCGTTTCAGGTACTTCAATTACTGATGTTACTGGGAGCGGAACTACCTGGGCAGCTACTGTTAATACAGGATCCGGTGATGGCACCATTAGGCTAGATATGGTCAACCTTTCTGGAGCTACTGCCGAACTGCCGGTGATTGTAGTCCCAATCGACCCTACTCCTTTTCCTTTCGAAGTTCCGGCTTCCAGCTTCCCATTTACTTCGGGTGAAGTTTATACAATTGACAAGACTGCCCCGACAGTAATCATCAGCAGTGAAAAAACAAGCCCAACCACAAGCAATCTTATTCCTGTTGTAATTGCTTTCAGCGAGGATATCACCGGCTTTGACATCAATGATATTACGGTATCCGGAGGAACAAAATCAAATTTCTCAGGAAGCGGCAAGAATTATACGTTTGATATTACTTCTTCTTCCATAGGAACTATCACTGTGGATGTAGCGGCAGAAGTTGTTCAGGACGAAGCTACAAACACAAACAACGCTGCAACACAATTTAGCATCGTTTATAATCCTGTAATTCCAACTGTGCCTTCTGTTACAATCAGTAGCATAAAATCAAGCCCGACAAACAGCAATGCAATTCCTGTTGAAATAACTTTTAGCGAGAATGTATCGGGTTTCAGCATTGGGGATATTATTGTAAATGGTGGCGCTAAAGAGAACTTCAGTGGTAGCGGTAAAATTTATTTTGTAGATATAACCCCAACTGCTGATGGTATAATTACAGTAGACATTCCTGCTGAAGTTGCTGAGGGTGTAACAAATTTTAATACTGCAGCAGACCAGTTCAGCATTACTTATGACGGCACAAGACCAACGGTGACTATTAGCAGCACTGTGTTTGGGCCGACGGAAAGCAATCCAATACCTGTAAAAATTAATTTCAGTGAAAACGTAACTGGATTTGATATCAATGATATAACGGTAACAGGCGCTACCAAATCAAACTTTGCAGGTGATGGTTCAGCATATACAATGAACGTTATTCCTACAATATCCGGAACAATTACTGTGAAAGTTGCTGCAAATAATGCATATGATGTTGCCGGAAACCTGAATATTGAATCAAATCAATTCACTATAATTTACTCTAATTGCATGCAGGTGATTGCAGGAGAAATCGAAGGCGACCAAACAATTCAAATAGGCGAGGGAGCAACCGAACTAATCTCAATTGAAGCTGCATCCGGTGGAGATAATAATCTGTCTTATCAATGGGAATTTTCTGTTGACGGCGTTTTTTATTCACAAATCTCGGGAGCCACAAAGGCATCTTATGCACCAGGTGCATTATCTCAAACTACTTCGTTCAGACGGATGGCTATTTCCGCTGGCGGCTGTGGTACCGCTTTAAGCAATGTGATAACAATTACAGTAGTTCCTGCTGAATTAATTAAGGGTGACATTCCTAACGCTCTTTTCTTTAATGGAGATGTAGGTAACAACACGTGGGGTATTTCACATCTGGGAATACAAAAGAGTGTAAGAATCAGAGTGGTAGATAATACAGGCAGAGTATTGTTCCAAACTAACGATCCAAACAAAGAATGGAACGGGATGTATAATGGAAACAAAGTAGCGGAAGACACTTACCATTTTATTATTGACGACCTGGGTGGCAAGAAGGTAGAAGGTTCAATAAGAGTTTATTATTAGTAGTAGTTAATTGATCAGATTGATTAAGACATTATCAAATGAAGAAAATAGAAAAAATAATAGGTAAGGCAGCGATTGCTGCTTTACTTTGCTTGTCGGTGACTAAGGGACAGGCGCAATCCAATAATCCCCTCACGCAGTTTTACAAAATGCCTTATTTGTATAATCCGGCATTTGCAGGAAAGGGCAACTCAACAGATATCCATTTGGGCACAAAACAGCAATGGACGACTTTTGAAGAAGCGCCAAAAGGATATTTACTAGGCGCCAATACTAGTTTTGGCGGGCCTGCTTCAATCAAGGTAGGTTTGAGTGGAAATATAATCCAGCAAAATTATGGCGTTTATAATTCGCTTGAAGGAGGTCTTTCCTATGCAGTGCATGTTCCGCTTACTTCAAAGCTGAACATGGCAATGGGGATAGCCACAAAGATTAATAAAGTAAAGGCTGATGAAGATGATTTCAGGATAAGAAACGAGGCAGATCCTTTTTATCAAAGTTTAATTAATTCGAACTATGCTTTGAATTATTTTAATCTTGATGCCGGTTTGCTAATTTATTCTGACCAGTTTTTTGCGGGTTATTCTACCTTGCGTCTTGCAAGAACACGTCTGGGAAATGAATTCGATTCAAAAGATCAGTCTTACATCAGGCATACGGGTATTGCAGGTTATACTTATAAAGTAAACTCTCAGGTTGAGTTGATTCCATCACTAATGTTGCAGATGGAAGCTTCGCTGCCTACACTTTATTCTGCAAATATTCAGGCCAGATTTAAAGAAAAGTTTAGCGCCGGAGCAGGAGTTGGTAATAAAGCAGCTTCTATACTTCTGGGTTATTCCCTGAACGATTTTATTTCTCTAAACTATGCTTACGATATGAGTTTCGGAGAAATCAAACAATATAATTCAGGCAGCCATGAAATAATATTGAGTTTAAAGCTTAATAAGAAACAGAAGAAAGCTGCTCCTGCTCCTGTAGTTATTGTAGAAACAGCTCCTATCGTTGTGGATACAGATAAGGACGGTATAGAAGACAAGCTGGATGAGTGTCCAAATATTGCAGGTACTTCTTCAAACAAAGGATGTCCTGAAAAAGTAGACGCTGACAAGGACGGTATAGTTGATGAAGAAGATAAATGTCCACAAGAAGCAGGGTTAAGAGAACTTGGAGGATGCCTTCCCGAAGACAAAGACAAAGATGGAATTTCTGACAAGGAAGACAAATGTCCTGAAGTAGCCGGAGCTAAAGAGACAGGCGGATGTCCTGACACTAAGGTTGATGAGTCAATACTTGAGAGAGTAAAAGCGTCTCTTGCATTTGAAAATAACAAATCTGTAATCCTGGAAAAATCCTTTGCAGATTTAAATGAATTTGCAAAAGCTCTTATCGCCAGACCCACTTTAAAGATCAAGATAGAGGGACATACTGATAACACAGGCTCTGAAGTTAAAAATATTCAATTGTCCAAAGACAGGGCGAATGCTGTAAAGGCCTATCTTATAAAAGAAGGAATTGTGCAAGACAGGATCGCAGTTGAAGGATATGGCAGTAAAAAGCCATTGGTTGATAACTCAACAGCAGAAGGTCGGGCAAAGAACCGACGGGTGGAGATCAATATTGTAGACTAAAACAACAGAAATATATTGATAATCAGTGGAGGCTGTCCAAAAAGGATAGCCTCTTTTCTTTAGGGCGGCTAATCAGACAAATAAGCATACCTGCTCCTTATTTATACATCAGGATATGCGCAGAAAAAGATTCCAACAAAGCCATCGAATTGAATGACGTAAGTACCACTAAAGACAAGGAGTGCTGTTACCAAGCTAGCACACTGGTATTTTGTGCAAATAAAAAAAGCCACTCAGAGTTTGATCTCATAAGTGGCTTTTGCTCCCCCTCTTGGGCTCGAACCAAGGACCCCATGATTAACAGTCATGTGCTCTAACCAGCTGAGCTAAGGAGGAATTTGAATTGGAGTGCAATAATAGGAGATGCTTCCTATTTTCCAAAATATTTTCTCCAAATAATTTTTAATTTAAGCTGCTCTGAAAGCAAAATCTCCGCCGATTAAGACTGACAAAATTTCTCAATATTTTATTTAAGAAATGTATAATGAGGAAGTTAATTTGCTTTTTTGTTAAAATATGTTAATTATGACCCTATTATAAAAAAATGCATATTGATGGACCAATGTTTGCGTTAAGGCGTAAGTAATAGTACAGAATTTTAAACTCAAAAATTTTTAGAATATGAATAAGAAGCAATTTTTTATTGGGATGTTTTTAGCTGCTTTTCTTGGAGGAGCAATAGCTTTAGGAGGTTTTAGTTTTTTTAACAAACAACAGCCAAGTGCTCAGCCTTATGCCCAAACTACAAAATTTAAATTTTCTAACTTTCTTCAGGATTCGGTAGTTGCTGTTCCTGAAGGGCTAAATTTTGTATATGCGGCAAGTAAAGTGAGCCCTACGGTTGTACATATAAAAACGACTTATGATGGAAGTTCTGCTCAGGGAGAAGGAGAATATGAAGAGAACCCGTTTGATGATTTGTTCAGGGATTATTTTGGTGATGGTGGACGAGGTGGCAATCCGCACAGAGGCGGCCCGATGCCATCCAGAGCCTCAGGTTCCGGGGTCATTCTTTCCCACGACGGCTATATTATTACCAATAATCATGTGATTGAAAATGCAGACAAAATAGAAGTGGTATTGGAAGACAAAAGAAGGTTCTATGGTAAAGTTATAGGAACAGACCCCTCTACTGATCTGGCTCTAATTAAAATAGATGAAAAAAACCTTCCATTTGCAAGGTTCGGAAACTCTGACAATTTAAGGGTAGGAGAATGGGTTCTGGCTATTGGTAATCCATTTAACCTTACTTCTACAGTTACAGCAGGTATAGTAAGTGCACTTTCCAGAAATATTGACATTATAAGAAGAGAAGACGGAACGGGAATTGAAGCTTTTATCCAGACCGATGCTGCGGTGAATCCGGGAAATAGCGGAGGTGCACTGGTAGATCTTAAAGGAAATCTTGTTGGAATCAATACGGCAATTTTAGGAGGCTTTTCCGGCTCTTATACAGGATATTCCTTTGCAGTACCCAGTTCTTTAGCCAAAAAAGTAATGGATGATTTACTGAAATACGGAACGGTGCAAAGGGGTATGTTAGGGATTCAGATAAGAGATATTGATCCTGATTTTGCAGAACAAAATAATATCAAAAGAAATAGTGGGGTTTATGTTTTGGATGTGGTTACAGGAGGAGGCGCTCTGGAAGCCGGGCTTGAAAAAGGAGATATTATCGTAAAGGTCGATGACAAAGAAATTCGTACGGTGTCACAGCTTCAGCAGAACATTGCTATTCACCGTCCGGGAGATAAAGTGAAGGTAGTCTACATGAGGGACGGAAAAGAAAAAGGAACGACGGTTACCCTGAAAAATGCGAAAGGAACCACTCAACTGGTTAAGAAGAGCGAGACACCGGAAAACGCATTGGGAGCAAACCTCTCAGAAATAAATGAAAAGGAAAAAACCGGGCTTAATTTGTCTTATGGAGTAAAAGTGGACAAGGTATTCAGCGGCGTTTTTGAAGAAGCTGGGGTAAAGGCGGGGTTTATAATTACCAAAATCCAAAGCCGGCCTGTAAGAAGCGCCAAAGAAGTGGAAAGCATAATCAGAAATTCAAAAGGGCGTGTATTGATAGAAGGCGTATATCCTAACAAAGAAGAAGGCTATTATGTACTTCAAATAAAATAGAAAAAGAATAGGTTCTAAAAAGGCGCTGGTAAAGCGCTTTTTTTTTGCATTTACTTTTCAAAAGTTGTTCTTTCTTTTAACTAAATTTAGTTAATCCAATTTGACCTTTGTACGGAAAAATCTATTTTTAGAAGTTTAACAGTAAAAGCATGGAAGCAGTAGGAAAAATTCAAAGTATGGACATAAAAGCTATTCTGGATAGGCTGGGAATAAAGGAAGAAAGCTTTCCTTATTCTACGGGACAGCAATGGGGTGGAAATAAAGGTTCAAATCAGAAAATTATTTATTCTCCTATCGACAATAAGAAGATCGCTACGGTCAACATTGCCAGTGAAGAGGATTATAAGCAAGTAGTAAAAGTGGCAAAAGAAGCATTTACCACTTGGGTAAATATTCCTGCGCCAAAAAGAGGTGACCTGATTCGTCAGATAGGAGATAACCTCAGAAAGCATAAAAATGACCTGGGCGCATTGGTTACCATAGAAATGGGTAAGATATACCAGGAAGGACTTGGTGAAGTGCAGGAAATGATTGACATCTGTGATTTTGCGGTAGGATTGTCAAGGCAGCTTCATGGATTTACCATGCACTCGGAGCGACCAAAGCATAGAATGTACGAACAATACCATCCGCTTGGAATAATTGGAATAATATCAGCGTTTAATTTTCCCGTAGCAGTTTGGTCATGGAACGCAATGCTTGCCCTTGCTTGTGGCAATGTATGTATATGGAAGCCATCAGAAAAAACACCTCTCACGGCTATTGCCTGCCAGAATATTGTTTCACAAGTATTTAAAGAAAATGGTATCCCTGAAGGTGTCCTTAATTTAGTAATTGGCGATCCAAAGATCGGGGCATTAATGGCCAACGACGATAACATTCCTCTTATTTCCGCTACAGGCTCTACCCGGATGGGTAAAGCGGTAGGTGAAGCTGTTGGTAAAAGATTGGGAAGATTTCTATTGGAACTCGGTGGAAATAATGCCATAATCGTTACTCCTAATGCTGACCTGGAATTAGTGCTTCGTGCGGTAGTTTTTGGAGCTGTAGGTACCTGCGGACAACGATGCACCTCTACAAGGAGGTTAATTGTTCATGAATCCGTATACGAAGAGCTAAAGGGAAAACTGTTAAAAGCATATCAAAACTTACCTATTGGAAATCCCCTTGATTCTAAAGTCCTTATCGGGCCAATGATAGACAAAGAGGCAGTAAAAGGTTTTGTAAATGCCTTGGAAAAAGTTCAGCGGGAAGGAGGAAAACTTCTGACCGGAGGAACCGTGAAAAGAGGAGGCAATCTTGATGCGGGAAATTTTGTAGATCCTGCAATAGTTGAAGTGGAAAAACAATATGAAACAGTTCAGGAGGAAACTTTTGCTCCAATCCTTTATATGCTTAAGTATCAGGGGGAGGTAGAGAATGCTATTCGTTTACAAAATGATGTAAAACAAGGATTGTCTTCTTCAATATTTACGACTAATTTAATTGAGTCTGAGAAGTTTTTATCTCATGTGGGATCAGATTGTGGAATCGCCAATGTGAACATAGGAACCTCTGGCGCGGAAATAGGCGGCGCCTTTGGAGGAGAAAAAGATACAGGCGGAGGAAGGGAGTCAGGATCGGATGCATGGAAGATTTATATGAGAAGACAAACAAATACTATCAACTTTGGACAAGAATTACCTCTTGCACAGGGAATTCAATTTGATTTTTAAAAAAATATATTACACTTTTGAATTGTTTTGTAATTTTTTTGATATAGATTTATATTTAACGAATTTAAAAAAATTTTAGAATGTTATGGCCAATAAAACTAAGTACCAGTCTGTAATGCTAATCGATGATAATGAGATAGATAATCTTATTAATCAAAAGATGATAGAAGCCTCCAGTATCAGTCAACATATATTTACTCATACAGGAGCGAGAAGCGCCATTGAGTTTTTGAAGAATATGGAGAAAATATATGCTGTAGCTTCTGAAGCATTGCCTGAGGTAATTTTCCTTGATATTGATATGCCTTTAATGGATGGGTTCCAATTTTTAGATGAGTTTGATAAGTTGAAAGATGACACAAAAAAACATTGCAAGATTGTGATGCTTACTTCTTCAATTAATCCCCAGGACGTAAACAAATCAAAGAAATACGATTATGTGAAGAAGTATATTAATAAGCCTCTTTCTCAGGAAAATCTTAAAAATCTTTCTATTTAATTGTAAGGCCATACATTTAGTGCGGATCTTCGGCCCACCGAAAAAGGGTGGGCTTTTTCTTGTATAGCCTTCTAAGACTGATTAAACCATCTTTACTGCACTTTGCGAAAAGCCCTGTTTTGAAAGTAATTTGATGAAGTCCATCATCTGAATAGAAATCTCCACGGCAGTCTTTTTCTGTGTTCTTAAGTTAAAAAAAAAGGTATTATAATAAAAGTTACCATAATACTTATTACGATTATTTTCTTTGAAAAACTTTATTAAAAATTGTTCCTGGATTTGACTGATTGGATCCACTTAAAGCTCTATTCTCAGTAATTCTCTGCTAATATCCCTCTTACTAAAAGTCCCTCAATCAATGCTTTTCTTCCTTCTTCAGTAAAAATGCCATTTAGAATTTTCTTTCAGTAAACAATTGCTAAACTTATGTAAATCTAAAAACCCTTTTATTGTGGAAGAATTAAAAAATCTTCTTTTAAATACGAAAGCGGTATAGCCAGAAAGCTAGAGAAAAAGGCAAACTTTCATTTCCCGTCATTAATGCTAAAAAAAACTCATTTAAGTCATTCTCAAATTAGAATTACCTTTCCTATTAGCCCCAAATAAAAAAGGAGGATCACTTTCGTAATCATCCTTCTCATTCTTCTTTCTTAAGTCTATCTTTTAAGACAATCTATTTATAAAATTCTCATCCATTTTAATATACATGATCGGGGAGAAATAAGGTAATTCTATTCTCTTTAATCTTTCCACATGTGTTCTGATCTTTGGAGCCTTATTCTTTTTGTTGTCGCTAATGGACGTCTTTATTATTTTGGTAAATAATAGAATATGCTCACAATTGTCTTTCCCAAGCAATCTTATTTGTCTTTGAATACTGTTAATTAACTGATTAAACAATTCATAATCGTTCATTAGGCAGTATTGCAGCGCCAGTATCAATTTAATCTCCAACTGAGCCTGAGGGAATTTCTTCAAACTAAGGTCATTAAGGAGGTTATTGATCCATCTTGCCGCCTCATCATATTTGGATGCATAATAGCAGGAAATGGCCCTGTATGTGATGTACGTGATGTATTTTGGAACATCATTGGTGTCAATCTCAAAATCCTGGAAAATAGCAATGTTTTCTTCATACATCATGGTATCATTTTCCGTTCTGTTGTGTCTTTGGATTTTAGTCAGAAGGAATTGTGCCGGATAGGTATAAAGGCTATAGTTGGAAAGCAGGATACTTGCAGATTCATTTACTTCTTCAAAGTATTTTTCAGCTTTCTTAAATACTTTATAGTGGTTGTAGTATTCAAGTTTTAGGAATTCAAAAACCAGCTTTAAATGATAGTAAATCGAATCAAGATAATAGGAGCTAAAAATTTTGGCGATGTTGTTAAGGATATCTTCAATTGGCTCTTCATCCTCTTCCATAGATTCTTCATCCACGAATAATCTATGGAAAATTCCCATGCAACTCTGGTAAACATATAACCTATGCGATGTATACAATCTGCACACATTATTCATCTCCGTGTTCAACAGTGTTAACGCCAGTTTGTCCTCATCGGCGCCTGTTAATGAATATATTCCATATTTCTTGAAATATTCAGCCAAAAGATCTTCTGCTTTATCTACAGCAAGCATATAAGCAACATGCTTATTATAAAGCTGAGAATAATTGAATAGATCAGGTGTATTTATGTGAAGTTTTTTTAACGTCTTGTAGACTATTGTCAGCTCGTTGGATAAATCGTAGTCAAGCAACTCTTTTTCAAGCTTTTTAAGCGTTGCAACCGCAATTGCTCGTTTCTTGGTAAATATTATCTCGTTTATATTGGCAACTTTCTTTAGGATGTCAGTTCTGGGATTTTCCATTTGTTGAAGAAGATATTCTTCAATTTTCTGGTTTAACCTTGAACGGAGGGTGTAATAAGCATTGGTGTTTACATCCAATTCCTCCATGATTTTTGTATCTGAGAGGTGTTTTTCTCTCATAGATTTAAGAAGATATGCTGATTTTTCAGCATTGCTTTCAATAAGGGAATTGTAGATAGCTTGGAAATCGCTGGTCGAAAGTTGCTTTATAATGTTTTTAAGCTTAGCCATAACATCGGATAAATATTAATCAAGTATAACTTTTTCTATTTTATATTACAATGTCTGTTAAAATTATTATAAAAAATATTTCTTAATGAAATTCTTATATAATTATTTTAATTAATTTCTATATTTTTTAAATTTTTTATGTAAGGAAAAAGTAAAAATATACGATTTATTACATATAAATCAATAATCATTACAATTAAACTTGATATTAAAGCTACTTAAATGTAGCAGGTGTAATATTATTATTTTTTATTTAAGAAAAACAAGTTTTTCCGTTAACAATATAAGTATGTGAATAACTTTAATGTGAATTTCCTGGATCCTGTCTGCGAAGCCGTGATGGTTTACCCTGATTTCTAAGTCACAAAGACCAGCGAGCTTTCCTCCATCTTTTCCCGTCAAACCTATTACCTTTATTTTTTTCTTTCTGGCTTCTTCCGCTGCTTTCAGGACATTAGCTGAATTTCCGCTTGTGCTTATAGCCAAAAGAACGTCGCCTTCGGTTCCTACTGCTTCTATAAATCTTGAAAAAACGTGATCATAACCATAATCATTACCTACGCAAGATATATGAGAGACATCAGAAATTGCAATTGCGGGTAATGCGGGCCTGTTTTCCCGATATCTTCCAGTAAGTTCCTCGGCAAAATGCATTGCATCGCAATGTGACCCTCCATTTCCACATGACATTACTTTTTTTCCGTTTTTAATGGCGTTGGCAATTTCCTGGGCGGCAGCTTCTATTTTTAATAAATTATCAGGATTGTTTAAAAAACTATTTAAGGTGAGTTCAGCTTCTTTTAATTCCTGATAAATGATATTTGATAGAGACATTGGCAGTTTGTTTAGCTTAGTTTATTCCTTCTTTTTATCAGCACCTATCTATCATCACATCATCAAATTGATTCCTTATTTTAACGATTTTCCAAAATCCCTCATCAATTTTTCTCTTTCTTCATCATCCTTTAAAGAATCGTAAAGCCGGCCCTTTAGATGGTCTATCATCTTGCTTTGATTATTGATCTTACTCTGGAGGTTATGCGTCAGCAGTAATCCCAATAGGAAGAAAAGGATCATAAAAGCAAGGTTGATAATGACAACATTTACCCAAACGGAGGGATCTTCAATGAATAGGAATTGCGCGTTAAGTATTAAAAATCCAAACAGGATAATCCCATATAGTGCAAACAAAAAAGTGAGTATTCTTTTCAGTATCATAGGAATAGGTGTATTTTAATTAAGTTATATATTTTCACTTATATCTGTTATAAAAGTTGCATACGGGTAAGTTTACTGTAAATGCCTTCTTTGTTTACCAATTCTTCATGGGTGCCACATTCTGCAATTTCCCCTTTATTTACCACCACGATTTTATCAGCATGTTGTATCGTACTTAACCTGTGAGCAATAACAATGGACGTTCTGTTTTTCATTAGATTCGTAAGCGCTTCCTGAACCAACTTTTCAGATTCCGAATCCAGGGCCGAAGTTGCTTCATCCAGGATAAGGATTGGAGGATTTTTAAACACTGCCCTCGCAATACTTAACCGTTGTCTTTGCCCTCCTGAAAGCTTTACGCCTCTGTCTCCGATTATTTCATTATATCCACCAGGTAATTTAGAAATAAATTCATGGGCATTGGCAATTTTAGCCGCTTTTATTACCTCTTCCTCCGAGGCGTTTTCTATTCCAAAGGCAATATTGTTAAAAACCGTATCATTAAATAAGATGGATTCCTGCGTCACTATGCCCATATGTTTTCTCAGGGATTCAAGTTTCAGGTCTTTGAGTGATATGCCATCTATCGTAATGTCTCCTTTTATAGGATCGTAAAATCTGGGTATAAGATCGGCCATGGTTGATTTCCCGCCGCCTGACTGCCCAACTAAAGCAACCATTTCTCCTTTGTTTATTGTTAGATTGATTCCCTTTAGAATGTTTTCTTTCTCATAGGCAAACCAAACATTTTTAAATTCCACCGAATGGTTGAAGGAAGGCAAATCTTTCGCATTTTCCTTATCCGAGATTTCTGTTTCCGTATCCAATAATTGAAGAATTCTGTCAGCGGAAGCCAAGCCCCTTTGAATGCCGCTTGAAGCATTGGAAATGGCTTTTGCAGGTTGCAGGATCTGTGAGAAAAGAGCGATGTAGGCTATAAATTGTCCACCATTTAAACTCGAAGTTCCTTCCAGAACCAAAGATCCTCCATAGTATAATACCAGCGCAACCGCGATTATTCCTAAAAATTCGGAAATAGGACCGGCTAGCTCAAATCTATTGGACATAGAAATGTTTATCCTTGCATACTTGTCGTTCTTCCGGTTAAACTTTGAAATAATATAGGGTAAGGCATTAAAAGCATTTATAACCCTTACCCCTCCAATGGTTTCGTCTATAGTGCCAACCATTTCCCCTAAATTCTTTTGGCTTTGTGCTGCTTTCTTTTTTAACCTTTTTGCAATCCCGGCTATTACTCCCCCGGAGATCGGAAGAATGACCACTGTAAATAAGGTCAACTCCACCGAAATGGTAAAAAGAAAAATAAAGTAGCCAATAATGGTAGCGGGTTCTTTAAATATGACTTTCAGCGAACTAATGATGGTGCCTTCTACTTCCTGGATGTCGTTTGTAACCCTCGACATGATATCTCCTTTTCTTTCATTAGAAAAAAAGCCGATATGAAGGCAGGTGATTCTTTCAAAAAGGGCTTTTCTTATATTCCTGACTGTAGTGGCCCTTACTTTTCCCATTGTTCTTCCTGCCAGATACCTGAATATATTAGCAAAGAAATTTGCCACTACAATAATGACACATACATAACCTAAAGCGCCTGCTTTGCCTTCCTGTCGAATAACCTGGTTAAAATAATATTTAAATAACTTTTCTGCATAATCAAGGGTAAAGTCAAAAACAGGCTTTTGAGTAACCACGGTAAGTTTTTCTGCAGCATCGGTATCAAATATTGTATTTAATAAAGGAGACAGCAAAGAAAAGGTAGTCAGGCTAAAGACTATAGAAAGCACGACAAAAAGTATATATTTAGGGGCGAAGCGCCCGAAGGGTTTTGCAAAGGATAAAATTCTAAAGTATGTATTCATTCGTTAATTTATCTAATTTTAATTGTACTCATAGCCTGGTTCGGGTTCGCGAAGTTCACCTGAAACCTCTAGCTTACTTGCCTTAAAGTGTTCATTTTTATTGTCTTGTGTTTTTTTAAATTATTGCAACTTGTCCCCATTCTGCTTTGGGATTATCATCTTAGCAAATTTTGTACATTTAGTAGCTTTAGTTCTTTTATCATCACATTTGTTCCCAAGTTATAAAAGTAGTATCTGAATTAGACTTTCGTATCTTTTTAAAAATAATTAGTTAGAAAAGAGGTTTTGCCTGCTTTACTGCATTTATGCTGATCGTTAATAACATTTTCAGGGATAAATCATATTTTAATTGAATTGTGAGTAAAGGTAAAAACTTCTTTCATCAAAATAATATTTTGCAATCGTTAGCATAGTAGAAAAAATCTAAGATGGAATATCAGAATTTTGCAACAGAAAAATTATGTATTAGCTTTGAGCCAAATAAAATTTTGTTATTCTCTTAATGAATATTCCTTTTAAACTCGATCAAATTGATCGAAAAATTTTAGAAATCCTTCAGTCAAATGCTAAAATAACTAACGCCCAGTTATCTAAAGAAATCGGACTGTCTCCTGCGCCAACTTTAGAAAGGGTTAAAAAGCTTGAGACTTCAGGTTTGATAAAAAGTTATCATGCCATGCTGGACATTGAAAAGGTTGGATTAGGTGTGAGTACTTTCGTGCAGGTAACCTTAGCTGGCCACAATAAAAGAAATATTGATGCTTTTATAAAAGAGATAAATAAAGTGGAAGAAGTTATTGAATGCCACCATATCACCGGATCCTGTGACTTTATCCTGAAAATCATTACCAAGGACATTGCTTCTTATCAGAAATTGATGTTGGAAAGAGTGAGTGAGATAAAGGAAGTAGACAGTTTGCAGTCCATGGTGATATTATCTACTTTCAAAGACAGTAAAGTTCTTCCTGTACCTTAAATTAAATTCAAGCTATTTTCTTATAAAACAAATCCGACTTTTGCACCAATACGCAAATCGAGGCCGCTATAGCTGTAATCCATAAAGTGATAATCGTACCTTTTTAAGGCTTCATCTCCATTAGGAGAAAAGCTTTGTTTAAGGCCAAATCCCTGGTAAAAATCAAAGATGACGGTATTGTTAAAATTTAGTTGGTAACCCATGAGAAACAAAACACCTACCCTGTTTATTTCATGTGTTTTTCTAATTGTTGCATATTTTAGGTATTGCAGGCCTTCTTCTTCATATTCTTTCCATCCCTTGTAACCCGCCCTGCTATTATAATAATGATAATTTAAACCTATACTGGAATAGAAGCCTTTCATATTACGATTACTTTTTGCAAAGTATAGCCTGGCCATTACTTCCCCTCCTGTTCCCCATATTTCATCTTTTTTATGATCACCCCATATATCCTTTGAAACAAAGAAGGGAGAAACTACCAAACTGAATTTTTGGTCACTAAGTACTTTTTCCACTTCTAATTTCAACGTGCTATTTAAAAAATGCTGTGGACTCATTTTTACTGCCCACTTTTTTGGAACCGATCCTTTGGTTGCTTCCTGCGCATAAATATCTGAGGAAGTATAAGTTAAAAATAATGCAATTACAATTATAAATCTGTGACTCATTGGTTAGGTAGGGCTAGTTTACTTAAAAATGTGATTTCGCTTCCACTGTAGCTGTATTGATAAAACCCATCAGAACCAATTACGCTTAATCTTCCATTATCAGGAATTACATCATAGGCATTAATTTCAAAATGTTTTAATAATTGAAGGTTTAATGGATCTGTAGCATCATAGACTTTTAAACCATCATCGCACACAAAAAGCTTGTTTTGATCAATACCTAATCCATAGGGATTGGTCATGTTATAGGACTTTTTTAACTGAGGATTAGTAAGGTCTTTAATATCTACAATTTCCAGCCGGTTGTCTCCTTGCCTGCAGGAAGAGCCGTCTCTTAAAGTGATGTAAGCATAATTATCATCTACCACCACAGGATCACAACTAAAAATATGTTGATAGTTAGATAAAAATTCAGGATTAGCTGGGTCTGTGTTATTGTATATGTACATTCCTGTTTGCGATCCCATAAAAAGATAATTTTTATATGGATAAATGGTTTCTATGCCCCAACCGACCGACAATGACTTTTCCTTGACAGGATGATGAGTATCGATGATGTTGAACAAGTTAAGTTTTGAGTTGCTTACCGAGTAAAGGTAATTTCCAGATATGGCAAAGCGGGCCATTGACCCTCCTTTTCCGGCCCTGCTGGGAGTAATATTTGCATCGTTCTCCGAACAACCGAATACAAGAAGGACTGCCAGTATTAATAAGTATAGAATATTTTTCATGTGTTTATAATTTGTTTTTTTAATGGCCAAATGGAATTCGCATAATAATCATCCTCGTTCGGGTAAGCTTCTGTTATGCTCATTTCATATGTATAATTTAACTTTTAGTACTCTCGAATCTGTTTTTGTCAGCAGATTCGGATAAATATTTATTTCTGAATAGTATATAAAAAGTACTTCTTTAGTTTGCTTTCTTTTCCCAGCCTACTATGATTGTATTTTGCGGTCTTTGGCTGGTCGTAAATTCTTCTGGAATTCCTTCACTGTCCGGAGGTAACAATTCAGGAAATACATCTTTTATTCTTTCTGTGACCGTGACGTGTTCGAAATTTGTAATATCAACAGCTACCAGGTCAAGCGCATTATCCATGTAAAGAGAATTTCCTTTTACCGCCATGTCAATACAACCCGGCGCTGAAATAAATCCAATGTTTTGAGGAGATGTAGGATCATGATTATCTATGATATGAACCCCTTTGTATTTTTCATTGATAAAAATATAATAGCCTTTTTGATAGATCTTTCCTGTATTGATAAACGCACGGGGTTGCTGATATACCACCGATTTTTCCAATTGATTTCTTGTCATCAAAATAGCCTGGTATTCACTTTTATATTCAAAATCATAAGGATCACAGGAGGCAAGAAGTATAAAGACTAGAAGATGGAATGGTTTCATTGTGTATAATTAAAAGTTTCAGATTTTGAATATGGAGGTTCTGTTTGTATTGCTAATTATCTAAATAGAGATGATTTCTGCCTTTAAAAAATTGATATGTATATGACCCACAGTAAATAAGGCAGGTTGCGTTTATTTAAAATTTTCTAAATAGCTTTTTCTAATTGTTGCAAAAGACATCCTCCTTTGTCTGAACCTAAATGAATGGAATGGGTGAAATTTTTGGAATCAGACTAAATTCCAACTTTTCCATAAATTCCGGTTCAGACACAGTTATTAATTTTTTATCAACACCAGTTTTTGTTGGTCTGCCAAAGCGATTTTTAAGTAATACTCTCTAAGCTTCTGATAGCTTTCTGGTGGAAAAGTGCCCTCATTTAAAAGCATTTTTCTTTGATAGATTAGTTTGTCCCCTTCTAATGTGGTTTTACATGAAAACTCCCCAAACTCGTTTTTTAAATTGACGTCTTTGGGAAGGTGTTCTATTTTATAATTTTCAGGCAATGTATATTCCAGCAAATCTTCATCCAGATAACCGCGGGGAATAAAGATCGGATTTTTCCTTGCACCCAGGTCCTTTAAAAAATTGTGAAACTGATTAACCGGGTTTATGTAAAGAAAGATCCTGTTACTGCTTTTTGCTCCGTAATTTGACGAATAAAAGTTGAGCTCTTCTGTCATTACTGGAATTCCCTGCTTGTCCTGGCTTATTTCATACTTTTTGATATCTAAATTATTGATAGGA
The DNA here is from genome assembly GCA_035628645.1 of Cytophagales bacterium. GTDB lineage: Bacteria > Bacteroidota > Bacteroidia > Cytophagales > Cyclobacteriaceae > DASPJL01. The sequence goes on from DASPJL010000066.1 coordinate 25,502, forward strand.
TATAATTTAAGGATTTCTTCTGTTCGATCCCTTCCTGATAAACTCACTATCCTATCTCTATTGTCATATTGAATTCCTTGAAATTGAGTGGTTACATTTCCTTCAAGATTTCCTTCTGCATCAAGCAAAAAGAACGCTTTTCTGATTTGACTGCTTTCTAAGGGTGAATAACTTCTGGTGGTAGCGACTATTCCACCTTGTTTTGTACAGAGAATTACTTTTCTGTTATCCGTAAAACTGCCAAGGTATCCAAAGGGATTAGTTTGGCTTGTACACTCCAACCATACGGTATCTTTTTCAAAAGGAACGCATAAAATGGCATGGTTGCCCTGAAAACTTGGGAAGTCAGGAGAGATGTCCCTTATAGGGCCTGCAAACAATTCTGTATAATGTGATTCTATGCCAACAGCTTTAAGTAGAGATTGTGTGTAAAAAGAAAGCGCTTTGCAGTCTCCATAACTTAATCTATCCACTTCTTCCGCCGTCATAGGTTGTATTCCTCCTATTCCTTTTTGGATGCTTACATACCTGGTTTTACTTTGAACATATTCATATATTTTTTTTGCCTTTTCTTTGGGTGTTTTAAGGTCTCTTACAAGTCCATTAATTTTTATAATGGTTGTCATAGGAAGGGATTCCCGGCCCTTAAGTAAATTTTCGTACGTCCATTTTCCATATTCCTCCCAGGTACTAAAGCTTCCTTTAATGCCTTCATATTCAAATTTCACTGGCGCGATTTTTACAATAGGTAGAAATTTTTCATCCTGCGGGAGATATCTTTGTTCTTTAAAGGACTTAAGGTTGCTGATTTCCCATTTGTAGACGTTACTACCTTTATCTTTAGATTCCTTTTTTTCTCCGGAAAAATTGTATTCCTTTATTCTAACAGGATAATCTTCATCACATATAAAGGTGTAGATACTTTTTTCTACCGATAGATCTCCGTTTCGCTGAGGAATCCAGTCCAGAAAATAGAATGAATTTTTATATTTAACCTCGTATTCAAATTCAATGGTGAAAGGATAAGTACTATATGCAGGGTTAAAATATTTTACTCTGTTGTCCTCGAATAACGAGAAGCCTTGGATGTTGCTGTAATCCCTAAATTTAGATTCTGGGATTTTATATACCAAGGTGCCGGATTTATCATACAGGTTACCGCTCAAATTCTTTACGGCAATGGATTTGTCGTAGTGAACAATCATCGGGGCATATTCGGCACCGTTGCTGTTTAAGATCGTGATGGCAGTCTTTCTTTTGTAAATTACATTATCAATGTCAGCAACTTCTGTAATAAACTCCTGGCTTCTGACAACAGCATTGGCATTTGTTATCAATTCTTTGGGAATTAGATTAACATTTAGATCAGCTCTCGATTGAGCAAGGGAAGCAAATACAAGAGGAAAATAAAGAAAGGGAATAGCAAGATATTTTTTCATTGTTTCTTTTCAAAAATTAAATCTACATTTTCTGCCTGCACCATCTTGTTGAACATTGCTTTTAGATAATGATATTCCTGAGAAGAATAGATGGGTTTTTGAAGTGACAGGGTATTGTTAAGAACAATTTTATTTCCTACCTGCTGGGCATTCATTAAAAATTTACCGCCGTTGGAAGGCAAAGCCAGGCCTACTCTTTCAGGAAGGCTGATTGTTTTCAAATTTTCAGGAATTTCTAACTGCAAAATCGTTACTGTCTCTAACGGCACCCCAAAATCTACAGGATATAATCTTTCCTTAGATTTAAAGGGATTTTCCTTCCATTTATTTCCCAAAAAATAAGGATCCAGAAGAAATCGATCGGGATTCAGGTCGTCAAATCCCTGAATTTCCACTTCAAGTCTTTCTGTTAATACAGAATCCAGGTCCTCCAGATTTAATACCTCATGGGATAGAATTTTAATTTTATCCAATTTTTCATCAATTCCGGTAATGTATTCCTGAACATTATTAAATCCCGCGATTTCTTTTCTTTTTAAAAAACTATTGTATCCATAATAAGCGTTCTCTATTGTTCCTTTAAAGTTCCCTGATTCCTCCAACTTTAGATTCAGCATAGAGACCTTTCTTGTTTTGTCCTTATTGGGTATTTCAATCCATTCTGATTTAAAATCTTCATTGATAAATCGGCCCTTCCCATTCATACATCTTGTAGGCAGCATTCCAAAAGGCAAGTATCTTTCTGTAGCATCAATGAAATATTCTTTGCCGTTGATTTTACAATGCCCGATTACGTAGTTGAAATCACTTAACACAGGATAGAGTTCTATAGGCAATCCGTTTTCCCTGGTGGATAAAATAATAGGGTTTGCGTCAATGCCGGCATATCTTAATGCTGATACAAGGGAAAGGTTGATGTCGGCTACATCGCCGGATCTTTTATCATAGGCTTTTTTTATTCCATGTTCGCACAGCATACCATTATACTCGTTCCAGGTATACCATGATTTAATAAATTCATACACCTTCTTTGCTTTTTTAAGGGTATCTGTTTCTCCGGAAATAAGAATCCCTAGTTTTTCATCCCAAAAGCTTGACCTTCCTCTTTTGATCTGGCTCCCAAAATCATCTCTTTGTTTAAGTTCATAATCAGCGTCTTTCCATTCTTTTGTAACCTTATCTACAACACCGGTCTGTAAGTGGGTTACCTCCTTCAATTCAAAATTTATAGAGGAAATAAAATTATTTCTGGAAGTCATATATTCTTCCTCTTGGAAAGCCGGTATATCTTTCATCGCGAATTTGGTTAGAGAACAACCAGCTTTTGCTCCGCCGAAAGTCACGCAATCTGTTACCAATTCGGAATCGGTTTTACTTAAATTATAAAACCCTTTAAGGGAAATGTTATAGTTATGTGTCCCAGGTATTTTTGACCAGTATTCGCTATATATTTTAGGGATATCTTCCTGAAAATACCAGGAGCGGAAGTTAAAAAGATAGGGTGATTCAATTGAGTACGAAATTTCTATCACAGATCCTTCTTTAATATTAGGCAGGGTCAGCCTGACGATGTCCCTATTTTTGTTTTCTTCAATAAAAATTGATTTAGGGTCAAATTTTGTTTCTGATTTTACGCCACCGTCAAAATTGTAGGTAGATGCCTGTATTTTTGATATTGCTTCTTTTATCTGGCGACCTTCACTACTTTTTCCTTTATGCAGCGGAATTAAAAAAGTTGCCTGATCAAATCCTTCTTTTTTTAGGATTTTAACTTTCTTGTGATAGTAAAAGAAAAGTCTAAAATAATAATCATTGTTAAGGTTAATTTGTGCTTTCCCAAATTCATTTAATACCACGGCATTTGCAGATGAATCTTTTGGGTAAACAGACATTGTTAATTCTGAATGTGGGATGTTGCCAAATTTAAAATCCCCTTCAATTTGTTGGGCTTTTATTGGTAAAAGGGTGAATGATGCCAATATCAGTAGTACAGCGTTCTTCATATATAAATAAAAACTCTGAATATAACAGAGTGAAAAAAATAAAACAAACCTTTTGAACTTTCGTCGAGTAGTTTGCCTTAAATTTTTATTAAGCGTTCAAGCTTGAGAAACGGAATTGTCGTTTTCCTGAAAAGGCATGAAATTATGTTAAAAAGGAGGGGCTGGCAATAATTTTATTGGTCTTGATTTTTTAATTACCCGCATACTTTTGGAGTAATTCTTTGCCTCCTAAGATTATCTCTTCGTTCTTTAATTTATTTGAGATAATCAATTGCATACCACAAAGATTATCTTTGCCAGTGAGGTCGTAGCATACAGGTGCGCCCCCTGTTTCATTGGAAAATGCCATTAGTGCCGTGTCATAATTTAATACGATCACTAACGGGAGTTTTTTATTATTTAAAAAAAACTGTTCCTTGGCATGAAAAATTTTTTGAAGAATCATATATCTATCTTATTTATCTCACAGATTCTACAGATTTACACAGAAAAGAAAAACAATCCGTGGAAATCCAAGTAATCCGTGAGCAATTCTTTATTTTATCTCACAGATTCACACAGATTTACACAGAAAAGAAAAACAATCTGTGAAAATCAGAGTAATCTGTGAGCAATCTTCTTTTATTTTATCTCACAGATTCATACGGATATACACAGAAAAGAAAACAATCTGTGAAAATCAGAGTAATCTGTGAGCAATCTTCTTTTAATTTATCTCACAGATTCACACAGATATACACAGAAAAGAAAACAATCTGTGAAACCCTAATAATCCGTGAGCAAAATTTAATTAATTATCCTAATAATACTTTCTTTATCCTTTAAAGAACTACAATTAAAATTTACTAAGAAACCAAGTCTTTTTCCTGAAAGTTTTAAATAAGTCAAAAGTTGTTTTTTATGAACATCACGGAGAATTTCTGTCGACTTTATTTCAATTATAACGGTATTTTCTACTAAAATATCAATTTCTGAAACCTAGATCTAATTTGACTTTTTCATAAATAACTGGAATGCCAATTTGAGAAACTGCTCGTAATCCCACTTTTGAAAACTCGTACATTAAAGCTGCCTCATATACGCTTTCCAAAAGTCCCGGGCCTAATGTTGAATGAACCTTGAAAATTTTACTTCTAATTTGATAGGTGAGATCATTTAATTCCATGTACAGTTATTCAGTTAAAAAAATATATTTTGATATCTAAATAAAGAGAATAATCCGTGAAAATCCGAGTAGTGCGTGAGCAATATTCTTTTTAAAATTTCCTCACAGATTCATACAGATTTACACAGAAAAGAAAAACAATCTGTGAAAATCAGAGTAATCTGTGAGCAATCTTCTTTTAATTTATCTCACAGATTCACACAGATTTACACAGAAAAGAAAAACAATCTGTGAAAATCAGAGTAATCTGTGAGCAATCTTCTTTCTTTAAATAATGTGAGGGGGGAAGAAAAGGCTAATTTTGCAATTGATAAAGAAATCAGATCTTAAAGCCTCTGGAAACCCTAATTTGAAGAAAACTACAAAAGAACAGAATAATAATCCTTTACAGGAAATCTCTGTATTCAAGAGAACAAAAGTGCTGTTAGCCAAAGCCGGCCTTGATGACTTTTTGATCGCTTTGATTTTTGTAATCGTTTTGGCTTATTTATGGCCTAACCCTGGGGTAAAACAAGGCACTTTTTCTATTTCAAACTTAGCCAATTATGGAATTTCGGCAATCTTCTTTTTCTATGGTTTAAGACTGAGTCCTGAAAAGTTTCGGGCAGGACTTAGCAATTGGAAGCTTCACCTTACTGTTCATTCGGCCACTTTTCTTCTTTTTCCCCTGATGGTCCTGTTTTTTCACCGGTTCTTCCGGGATGAGTCAACAGAATTGCTGTGGATGGGTACTTTTTTTCTTGCCGCACTGCCAAGTACGGTTTCCTCTTCGGTAGTGATGGTTTCGATCGCCAGGGGAAATCTTCCGGCTGCCATCTTTAATGCAAGTGTTTCCAGTCTTCTAGGCGTATTTATCACGCCACTTTGGATGGGCTTGTTTTTGTCTTCCACTATGGGAGATTATAATTTATGGGAAGTGATAGGGAAACTTATGCTCCAGGTGCTGTTTCCGGTACTGCTGGGGATTGCATTGTATTCCAGACTTGGAGCCACAGCAGAAAGATATAAAAAGCAGCTTAAATATTTTGATCAGTTTATCATTCTCATGATTGTTTATACTTCTTTCAGTGAATCATTTGCAGAAAAAATGTTCAGCGCTTTTAGTCTTGCTGATATTGTCATTTTGGGCATATTAATGATAACCCTATTCTTTTTAATGTACTTCCTTATACTCTTTATTTCCCGCATGCTTGGGTTTAATAGAGAGGATAAAATCACTGCATTGTTTTGCGGATCAAAAAAATCCCTGGTTCAGGGAACAGTAATGTCCAAAGTCTTATTTCCTTTATCTACCAATCTTGGAGTGATATTATTACCCATAATGTTATATCACGCTTTGCAATTGATTCTTGTAAGTATAATAGCGCAGGCCATGAGCAAGCAACCCTTGGTTGTCGAAAAAGAATAAAGATTTTATAAAAATCAATATTTGGAGTGTACCTTCGTTAAATTTTCTTAAAATCTACCCCCTAAAAAATAGTATACTTAAATCCTTTATAAGGCTTTAAAACTGTATAACCCTAATTACTGCACGTTAATGCAAAGCAAAACCAATCTTTTACTATTACTTTATTTCTTTCTATTTTCTTCCTTTAATTGTAAATCTCAAACCAATCCTTCCGCAAAGGATTTGGAGGTTAAATGGAAAATCATTGAAAACAACCTGAAAAATAACCGAGGCTTTCTGTCACAATTTACGATCATTAATAACGGAAACTCGACATTAAGTTCAGGGAACTGGAATATCTATTTCAATTTTCCAAGGATGGTAGATTCTCAATCCGTTACCGGAAAGGTAGGTATCATGCACCTTAATGGCGATTTCTTTAAGTTAACCCCAAAGGAAGATTTTAAATTAACGGCAGGGGACAGCATAATAATAGACTTTGTTTCCGGCGCATGGGCTTTAAATCAATCTGATGCGCCTGCGGGGTTATATATTGTTTTTAATGATTCGGCAGGAAAAGAGATGCAGCCGGAGATAATTTCTAATTATTCGGTCGGTCCTTATCCCTGGGAAGTTTTGTCTTTCAGGTTTTCAAAAGATAAACCCGGTTTTATAACCAATGAAGGAACCTTTAATAAATACGCTAAACTAACCCACCTTCCTGAAGGTAAATTGCAACCGTTGATACCTACTCCGGTGACTTATCAGTATGGAAAGCAGAAGGTAATCATTGATGATTCCTATAGAATTATTGCAAACGAAGAGTTAAAGGAAGAGAAACTTTTTTTAGCCAATGCATTGAATGATCTATTAAAAAAACCTTTGGCTGAGGAAGGAGAAAATTACATTGAACTTCTGATTGGAGATATTTCTTATGGCGGCAAAACATTATCGAAAGGCGATGAAGCTTACGAACTTACAGTAAAACCTGGCAAGATCCATATAAAAGGCAGCGATAAAGACGGCGTTTTTTATGGAATACAATCTTTAAAGGCGTTAATTCCGGTTGCGGCTTTAACTACTAAGAATGATAAAATCCCTTTGAAAGAAATTACCATCACTGATTTTCCGGGATTTCATTACAGAGGAATTCACCTGGATGTCGCTAGGAATTTTCAAAGTAAGGAATCTGTGCTTCAGCTGTTGGATTTGGCGGCCTTTTATAAGTTAAATAAATTCCATTTTCACATAACAGACGATGAAGGCTGGCGACTGGAAATTCCAAGTTTACCTGAGCTAACTAAAGTTGGGTCTAAACGCGGACATTCCTCAAATCCGGATAATGTTCTGCCTTCATTTGGTTCAGGACCTTCTGAGGATACTGAGGCTTCTTCGGGTAGTGGATTTTATTCAAGAAAGGATTTTATAGAGATCCTTAAATATGCAAAAGAAAGGCATATAGAAGTGATTCCTGAACTGGATTTGCCTGGCCATGCACGGGCGGCAATCAAATCTATGGATGCACGTTACGCAAGATTAATGAAGGAAGGAAAACCGGACGAAGCTAAAAAATATTTATTAAGGGATCTTCAGGATAAATCAGACTATTTATCTGTACAAATGTGGACGGATAATGTGGTATGCGTATGTGAACCTTCCGTTTACAATTTCATCGAAACTGTGGTACAGGATATGATTGACATGTATAAAGAAGCTGATGCGCCTTTAACAACCATTCATACCGGGGGAGACGAAGTGCCTTTAGGTGTCTGGGAAAAGTCTCCTTCATGCCAAAAACTTATTGACACGGATCCTCTTGTTGAAAATCACGGACAATTGTGGGATTATTATTTGACTAATTATGATAAGGTTCTGGATAAATACAACCTTAAAACAGCAGGATGGGAAGAAATAGCGTTGACAAAGTCGAAAACTGAAAACGGCGAGACGGTTCATGTTCCCAATCCAAAATTCACTGATGCCGGTTTTATTCCTTACGTATGGAACAATATCAATGGGGCTGAGGATCTGGCGTATAAACTGGCAAATGCAGGATATCCGGTCGTACTTTCCGCTGTAACCAATCTATATTTTGACATGGCATATAACCCTAACCCTGAGGAGATCGGGTATTATTGGGGCGGTAATGTAGATACCAGGAAAACTTATGAGTTTGTTCCCTTAAATGTTTTCTACAGCATGTTCGAAAATAGAGGGGAGCCAATAGACCAGCAAAAGCTTATGGAACGAAAGGAATCTCTGACTGAAAAAGGCAAAGAAAACATCATTGGGATCCAGGGGCAGTTATGGAGTGAAAATGTAACCAGTATCGAGCGGCAACAATATTTTATTTTCCCAAAATTGCTGGCTTTTTCAGAGGTAGCATGGGTGAAGACCCCCTCTTGGGCAAATGCTAAAAAACAACCTGAACGGCTTCAAAAGTTAGATTCTGCCTATAATGTTTTTGCAAATACCTTAGGACAACGAGAACTCGTGCGGCTAGATGCAATAGGCGAAGGAATTAATTACAGAATATCACCTCCAGGTGCAGCAATAGAAAAAGGAATATTGAAGGCTAATGTGGAATTTCCAGGTTTTGCAATCAGGTATACCACCGATGGAACAGAACCAACATTATCGAGTACTCAATATAAAAATCCGGTATCAGTAAAAGGAACGGTAAAGCTTAAGGTATTTAATAGCAATGGAAGAGGAAGCCGGACAATAGTTGTTAAAGAATAGGGAAATATTCCGGTTAAACTTTTTCTGTAACCTAACAGGTTTTAAAAACCTGTTAGGTTTTTGATAGTACTGATTTTTTGAAGATTATTCCAGGTTTTTAGCCATGCAAACACTTACAGGAATATGTTTATATGGGCCATAATTTTCAATTTGAGTATATCCTAGTTTAGAATATAAGGATATTGCTTCCGGTTGCTTAATTCCTGTTTCGAGTTTTACTATGCTATAGCCTTCTTCCTTCGCCCAACATTCCAGTTCCGTTAATATAAGATTTGCAACACCAAGACCCCGTGTTTTAGGTAATACATACATTCTTTTAATTTCAGCCTCTTTTGAATCTTCACCAGGACGAAAACAGCCACAGCCTACAGCGTTATTGTCTTTAAAAGCTACCACTACTTTCGCCGATCCATCCATTTTGTTTAGCAGGTTAAATTTTTCCTGATCTGTTGAGTATCTTATTGAAAGTTCGATATCCAGTTTGGAAACTAAAGAAATAAAATCCTTATTATGCACGTCAGTGCGAATTACATTGAACATAAGCTATAAAATATGTACAAATCTAACGTAAGTGATACTTAAGGCAAGTGGAAAATCACTGATAACATCAATTCTGTTTACTGTCCAATGCATATTTTCCTGCCCCCTGAAATAAAAACAGTATAGAAGCAAAGAGGATGGCAAGTGCCGGAGTCATCCCTTCAAATGTGTCATTCAAGTGAACCATCAATAAAGCTATAAGAAAATTGCCAATCATCAGTAGGGCAGCCAACCGAATTTTGAAGCCCAGAATAATCATAATTCCGGCTATAAACTGAACATACACCGAAACAACTGCACTGGCTACCGGAAAGGGAAAATGAAAATTTTCAAGAAAAGCAGCGAACTCCATCATTTGCTTCCATGAAAAAATATTGTCTACAACGCCGTATATAAGCCTAACTCCTACAAACAATCGAAGAAACAAAACGCCCATGTCCTTTCTGCTTTTGAACCATAAAAAGAAGGTTGACATGCTATTTCTTTTTGTTTTTGATGGGTTTAAATAAATATTCCAGTCCGTTAAGTTTTATTTCGTAGGATAAGCCAATCATGTTTCCAAGCTCCCCTTTCGGAAAGCCTTTCTGTTTGAACCATACAAGATATGATTCGGGAAGGTCGAGGACAAGCCAATCCTTATACTTTCCGAACGGCATTCTCATTTTAATAAATTTTTCCAGATATTCCCTATTGTTAAGTTGATCAATCATGCTTTCAAGAAATAGATTTTAAAGCTAATAATTATATCTTTAATGTATTTCAGAAGGTACTTTAAAAAATATAATTTTAATCAAAAGTAAAATGATACAAGATTTTATTAAACTATATGACCGTGACCTAAATAAGCTCAGCCAAGAAATAGAAGCATTTAAAGAAGAACAAAATATCTGGAAGACAACAGGAAATATTAAAAATTCATCCGGGAATCTTTGTTTGCACCTTATAGGAAACCTCAGCACTTTTATTTGTAAAAACTTAGGCGGCTTTGAATATACAAGAGACAGAGAAGCAGAATTCAATTCAAAGGATATTTCAAGAGATGTCCTTTTAAAACAAATTCAAGCGTTGAAGATCTCTGTAAATGAAACATTTAAAAAGCTTCAGGAGCAGGATTTAGAAAAAAAATACCCTGAAAATCTATTTGGTTATGACATGACCACCGGCTTTTTTTTAATTCATTTGGCCGCCCATCTTTCTTACCATTTAGGTCAAATCAATTATTTAAGAAGAATATTAGAGGAATAATTACAAATGATTTATTCTCTCCTTCACTTTTGTCCCATTCATCTTGTAGCCTGATATCGGATCCCTGAAATTCCTTATTCCTACGGGAATTTTGATGACAACGGTTGTCCCGGCAGATTTTCCATCCTCATCCATTTCATCAACTATTTTTAAATCTGCTGAATAATCCTGCTTTTTCATGAATTTGATTCTTTCTTTTATAATCCGGATTCCAAAAGATTGATTGCCTGTAGTGAAATTGTTCTTTTTAATTCTGGAAGCTTCTTCCCTTCCTATTCCGTCATCCATAATCTTGCACATAAGGACATTGTGGGAATGAAGTTTAAAATAAACAGAGAGGTTCCTTGGGCCTTTTTTATTCATGAGTCCATGCCACAGCGCATTTTCCACAAAGGGCTGGATAAGAAAAGAAGGAATAATGACTTCTTCCAGGTCAATTTGAGGATCAATATCTATATCATAGTGAAATTGCTGATCAAACCTTAAAGCTTCGAGTTCCAGATAAAGTTCAAGAAGTGTCAGTTCATCTTCTAAGGTAATAAAATTTTTCTCTGACCCCTGCAATAGATTTCTAAGCAGCTTTGAAAACTTATCCAGGTAATAGGTTGCCTGATCTTGCTTGTTAATTAAAATAAGTTCCTGGATTGAGTTAAGGCAATTAAAGATAAAATGAGGGTTCATTTGTGCGATCAAGGCTTTTATTTCAAGTTCTGCAATAAGCTTGCTCGTTCTTATTTTCTCCTGGATCCTGGATTTTACGTTCCTGAAAATTAAACTCCCGACAATAATTACGAACAAAAGCACTATTGATTTGAACCACCACGTTTCCCAAAAGGGAGGCATTATCGTGATTTTCAGATTAATATTTTGCGTGCTCCAAACACCTTCGTTGTTGGATGCTTTGACTTCAAAGGTATACTCACCTGACGCCAGATTTGTATAAGTCGCCGATCTTTTATTTCCTATGTAATTCCAGTTGTTTTCAAATCCCAGGAGTCTGTAAGCGTATTGATTCCTTTCAGGTTTTATAAAATTCAGCGCGACAAACTCAAAAGTCAAAACCGACTGATGGTAAGGCATTACAATATTTGTTGTCTCATTAATGTGCTTTTTTAAGGGAGAGGCTGAATGGTTTATGGGAACTTCTTTGTTGAAAATTTTAAAACCGGTAAGCGCAAGTTGGGGAGGAAATTCATTGTGTTGCGTATTCAGGGCCTCTTCAGGAACAAAAAGACTGAAACCGTTACTTCCTCCAAACAAAAATTCTCCTTTCCTGGTTTTTAAAAAAGCATTGTGGTTGAAATGATTGTCTTGCAAACCATCGTTGACGAAATAGCTTTTAATTTTTCCTGTTTTAATTTCCAGTCTAGCAAGACCTTTTCTGGTTGCTATCCATAGGTTGCCTCTCTCATCGCCTAGAATTCCTGAAATCATATTGTCCGGAAGTCCGTTTTTTTCTTTGAAACTGATAAATGCGTTTTTTGATTCTTCAAATACATTCAATCCTCCTTCAAAAGTGCCCACCCATAAGTTTCCCTGGTAGTCGCTGTTTATTGTTTTGATCCAATTGCTGCTTAGGCTATTAGCCTTGTTTGGCTCATTTCTGATAACTATAAAATCCTTTGTTTTTTCATCAAAAAGATTTAAGCCGTCCTGAGTCGCCACCCATATCCTTTTCTCCGAATCCTCATGCAGCGACCGAACCATGTTGTTACTGAGGTTTGAATTGACAATAGTATAAGGAGTGAATTTGTTTTTCTCCTGGTCATAAAGGTTAAGTCCATGATTGGTTCCTGCCCAGATCCTTTTTTTACTATCCTCAAGCAGACACCAGATTATATTGTCACTTAGCGAGGATTTGTCGTTTGTAGAATAGGTAGTGAAAGTATTGGTTTGGGGATTAAACCTGCACAATCCCCCTAAATAGGTCCCGATCCATAAGTTTTCCTGGTGATCGATGAGCAGTGACATAATCCTGTTGTCACTTAAGCCATTTTTTTTCCTTTTTATGTGAATATAATTTGTAAACTTCCCAAGGCTGCGATCAAAATAGGAAAGTCCGCCTCCGTCCGTTCCGATCCAGATATTTCCTTTTTTGTCTTCGGAAAAGGCCATCACAGAACTTATTCCATTAAAGGTGGGAACCTTGTAATGAACAAAAGCTTCTGCATTTTGATTGAAAAAGTTAATTCCCCCGGCATATGTTCCTACCCAGACTCCGCCGCGTCCGTCTCCGGTGATACATCTTATTACATTGTTGTTGAGGCTTTTTGAGTTGTAGGATGTATGAAGAAAATGACGAAATGTCTTCTTATCCGGATCAAAGACATCAATGCCATTGCCATCCGTTCCGATCCAGATTTTACCGGTTTCGTCTTCCCATATGCTTTGGGTAAGATTATTGGATAGGCTATTATTTTCCTCAGGATTATTCAAATATCTTTTGAATGTACCTGTAGTCGAATTAAAAGCATTTATTCCTCCACCATAGGTAGCAATCCAGATCTGCTGATTCTGGTCTGTAATTATTTTTCTTATATCATTTGCACTTAAAGAACGAGGGTCCTTCGGATCGTTTATATATCTTTTGAATTTTTTATTTCCGAAGTTATACACATAGATTCCCTGGGGTGTTCCCATCCAAAGATTCCCTGATTTATCTTGGGCTATAGAAGAAACAGTATTGTAGACTTCCTTTGTATTGTCAAATAAATGTGGAAAAGGTTTTTTGAACTCCTTCCTTTCTTCATCATATAAATAAATACCTTTATCCCCTCCTACCCATAACTTGTTGCTTTTGTCCTGGTAAATGGACCTCATTGAAATTCCGGAAAAGAAGTGACCTTCAAAACGATCAGTATCGCGATTGTATAGGTCAAGTCCTTTCTCCGACCCTACCCAGATTCTTTGTTTATTGTCCTCATAAACAACATACACAATATTGCTCTGGATACTAAAAGAATCTTCTTCGTCAGATCTGAAATTAATAAATGTATATCCATCATAACGACAAACACCATTTTCAGTAGCCATCCAGATAAATCCTCTAGAATCCTTGATTACCGCATTTACAGTATTGCTTGGTAACCCGTCTTCGACCGTAAGATGCGAAAATTTTAAATCCCTCTCGTAGGCATATAGTTTGTTTTTTTGCTGGCTTTTGGAATCCATGTCTGAAAGGGCCAGAACTGTCGTTCTTTCCTGAGCATATGAATTTAATATCAGGATAAATAAAAGAATAGCATGGAAAATTCCTTTTTTGAAGATAAGAAAGATCATGAAGGAAGGATATTATAAAATTATTTTTAACAATCCAGGCCATAGAAAGGTATACCCTCATAAAAAGTTAAGATAGACTATCTTAATAAAGAGAATATGTTCTTTTGAATTTAAAAACAACGAATCATACCAATGGTATCGGCCTTTTTTTCTTTTTTTTAGATTGGATTTTTCATCAGGAAACTAAAAAGTATATGAAAATCCCTTTTTACACTCCTAGCAGAGCTTAAACTTTCTCTTAGGTTTTGAAAATATAGTGAATCTTTATTTAAAAAGAGAAATAATTTATTTTTTAGTTGGAAGATGGAAGCGCGAAGTTGGAAGTAAAGGACCTCCCGCTTCCAACTTCAGCCTTCCACCATTAACACATTTCAATGAACCAATAGGCGTTATGTTTTATTCGTTCTCCAAAAACGACGGGTATTTCATTGGCAAAGAGGGGGCAGTTCACCACCAATGTGTGATATTCGCCATTTTCGCCACAAGCATCTACACCAAGGGATTCAATTTTATCAATTAAAGTTTCATCCAAAAGTTTACCTAGAAAATCCTGTCCCATTGTTTCATTGCAGGAAACAATATAAGTTTTTATTCCTGACCGGATCATTTCTGACACCAGCGCTCTTCTTTCTTTTTGCCAAAGGGGAAGAAAAGCCTTAATTCCTGCAGCTTTGCAGACTTTTTCTTCCCACGCTCTGTGAGCTTCAAGGTCTATATCTCCAAATACAGCGCTACTTGTTTTTTCTTCTTCTACCAACTGTTTTAAAGCCCCAATAAACTTTTCCTCATATTGCTCCCACGAAGCAGGAATATTTTTAATGGGAAGATTAAGTGCTTTTGCCTGAGCTTGAAGAATATCTGCTGGAATACCATGACTCCTGCTTATTAGCCCTTTTTCATTCATCATATTTAATAGAACCTTTGGCTGCCAGCCAAGTTCAATTGCCTTCATAAATGCAAAGCAACTGTCCTTTCCACCACTCCAACTGGAAATGAAGGATAGAGGTACGAGGTTTGAGGATTGAGGGCGTTTATCCATTAAGTTTTATAACTTGAAGGTTCATTTTCAGCTCTTTTAAAAATCAGCCACTCCACCGGACACAATAAATTTCATCAAATCAGCGCCATTGGCTTTTACTGGAGTTACCTGTTCCCTGGGTACAATGAAAAGATTCCCTGAAATATTATAAGAATGAGGAAAATAAACAGCTACTTTATCCATCAGGCCCAGTCGGGAAAGATCAGGTTGAGTAACAAATCCAAGTCTTTGAATAGTAGAGTCTTTGGCAAGGTTTACTAAAACAGGTTGGTTGAATTTTTTCTTTTTCCCCACAAATGCACTAGTAAGGTCTTTGATGGAAGTATAAACCAATCCTAAAAGAGGGATCTTTTTTACTACGGATTCAAGACCATCTATCACTGGCTGGGCCAGGAAATGCGACCCAAAATAACCTAGCATAGTAATAAAAGTCACTATAATTAAAAACCCGAGTCCAGGAATATTAATAAGCAGCAGGCTATCTATCCAGGCAATTAAGGCAACTACCATATAAAGTGTGATGCCTATCGGAGCAACATACAACAACCCTTGAAAAAAATACTTTAAAAATAATCTCATTTGTTTTTCTACCATATTAGGGTATAAAGATGAGCAAAGCCAAATGAAGAAAAAAGCGATAAGAGGAAAGAAGGTATTTTTTAATCTATATTGTAGAAGTTTTATTAAATTAATTATCTTTGCGCCTCTCTAAATATCCGGCCCCGTAGTTCAATGGATAGAATAGAAGTTTCCTAAACTTTAGATATGAGTTCGATTCTCGTCGGGGCTACTGAATAAAAAAGCTTTAAATTTTAAAAGTTTAAGGCTTTTTTTCTGCTGAAAAAGTTACCTTTCGAATTCCGGGATAATTTGTTAAAATCTCCTTGCCTCTGGCAAATTATTTGTAATTTCAACTTCTAAGTTTCGCTAATAGCGTAGGTAGATTCTTTCTTATTTCTTTATAATTTTTCACTCCCCTTTCAGCGACATTATAGAGACCTTATAGCGACTTTATAGTGATGTGTCTTCGGTCATCTTCCGGTCATCCTCCGATCATGTGGTTTATAGGTGAGTCCATATTTAAAAAAGTTATTTTGACAGGAATTTAATTAAAATAATCTTTTTTCATCAGCTTTTTTGACCTAATTCTTTCACGGACGGTTTAATTATAAGGCTTTTAACTTTATAGTATTACTGTGGAGGAGAATTATTCTTCCTGATTTTATACTGAGTACTTTTCACTTTGATATTTCTTTCTATCTTTGCGACCGAATGAACGTTCAATTGGTTATGGAAAACCTTGCAGAAAAGAAAAAAGCCATTTTTGAAAGTACCCTTCAACTCATTAAGGAGAATGGGTTTCATGGTTCGCCCATTAGTCTGGTAGCAAAGAATGCGTGTTGTGCAGCCGGTACCATCTATCATTATTTTGATAGCAAAGACACACTAATCATGGAGTTGCATTCTTATGTGAAGAGCAGGTTACTGGAAGTACTGACCAATGAGTCAGAAAGCGAATTGGACTTTAAAGAACAATTTACCAACCGATGGGTGCGGATTTGCAACTTCTACATCGAAAACCCGGATATTTTATACTTCATTGAACAATTTGCCAACTCGCCTTATAAGGACCGGGGTGATATAAATGAGGAGGATAAATTTAAAGAAACAGTAATAGCTTTTTACAACAGGGCCATGGAAAAGGGAGTAATAAAAGAAATGAACCAGGAATTGATCAGGACATTGGTACATTCCAGTATCGTTACTACTGCAAAGATGGTGTTGTCTGGAAAAATTACTGTCAGCGAAGCCGATCTTATGCAAATGGCTGGAATTATGTGGAAAGGTCTATTAATAGAAAAATAAAACAGGTTTGAAAACTATTTTAAATTGTATGGTTAAAAATTTTTTAAGGGTTTCGATATTGCTTTTTTTTGTTTTTTCGCAAACTTCAAAAGCACAGGAAGCAAACGTTGATTTAAAGGATTCGCTTACCCTTCAGGAGTGTATTGATTTTTCGTTGTCCAACAGACCTTTGATTCGTCAGGCTTCTGTTGATGAAGCCATTGGCGACAGGGAAGTGGCTATTGGGCTTGCAGATTGGTTTCCTCAAATCTCTTTGAATGCGGGAGTTTCTTATAATATAAAACTTCAAAGGCAACTTATAGGGGATCAATTAATTACTTTGGGAAGAAAATACAATTCCAATGCTCTTTTTCAGGTAAATCAAAATATTTTCAATAACGAACTTCTCCTGGCTTCTAAAGCAGCCAAATTTTCAAAACTTCAGTACGATCAGAATATTGAAAATGTGAAGATAGCTACGGTAGTTGAGGTTTCTAAAGCTTTTTATGATATCCTTCTTACGCATGAACAGCTTAGGATATTAGATGAAAATATAGTAAGACTTGAAAAACAATATCGGGATGCAGTCAGCCAGTTTGAAAGCGGAATAGTAGACAAAACGGATTATCAAAGGGCAAGCATCACACTTTCCAGCACCAGGAGTGACAGAAAAAGGACTGCGGAATCTTTAAAAGCTAAAAATGCTTTTTTGAAAGAACTTTTGGGATTTCCATTGGATGCCCCGCTTAAATTAAGTTATGATTACACAGTCATCGAGCAGGAAATTTCTCTTGATACCGCACAGGAATTACAATATTCTAACCGGATTGAATATCAGCAACTCCAAAACCAACGAAAGCTTTTGGATTTAAATACAAGTTATTTTCAAACGGAGTTAGCGCCTACCTTGTCTGCTTTTTATAACCATAATTTTATCTATTTTAATAATGAACCTTATGACCTTTACGATCAGGCTTTCCCCACTTCTGTCGTTGGCTTGCAACTAGCTTTTCCGATTTTTCAGGGAACCAAAAGACTTCAAAATATCAAAATTGCCAAATTAAGGGAAAGACGGGCTGATATTGACCTTGAGAATATTGCGAGGTCCATTAATACGGAATACCAGACTGCGCTGGCCAATTACAAAAGTGAATTCAATGATTACCTTACGCTTAAGGAAAACCTGACGCTTGCAGAAGAAGTGTACGATGTAATCAAGCTGCAGTACGATGAAGGAATAAAGGCTTACCTGGAGTTGATTGTAGCGGAATCAGATCTCAGAACTGCACAGTTAAATTATTATAATGCACTTTATCGCGTAATGTCCAGTAAGCTCGATTATGAAAGGGCTTTGGGAAATATAGATGTTAATTAACAAAAAAACAGAATACTTTTGCCAATTATAAAACTCAAATTTTTAGGAATGAAAAACAGTTATTTTTTAGTTGTTGGTCTTATTGTCGGCCAATTTATGCTTCAATCGTGTGGTGGAGGCAATTCTAATCAGGCGCCGGCAAATACTGCCGTTCCGGTTAATACTTATAAAGTAACGGTGGAACAGGTAACCGGCAAGGATTCTTATCCTGGAAGGGTAGTTGCTACAAGTGAAGTGGAGCTTAGAGCACAGGTTTCCGGTTACATTACCGATATTTATATAAAGGATGGTCAGAAGGTAAGCAAAGGTCAAAAGTTGTATGAAATTGACCGGACAAAATACCAGGCCGCTTATAATCAGGCACGGGCAAACCTTCAAAGCGCCAAAGCGAACCTGGAAAGGATCAAAAAAGACGTAGAGCGGTATAAAACATTAAATGAGAAAGAAGCCATCGCTAAACAAAGGGTTGATTATGCAGAGGCGGATCTTCAAACTGCAAAAGCACAGGTAGCTGCGGCAGAAGCGAGTTTATCAAGCGCTTCCACGGATTTAAATTACTCACTTATTAATGCGCCTTTTAGTGGTACCATCGGGATTTCTCAGGTAAAAATTGGCTCTCAAGTTTCTCCCGGACAAACCTTACTTAATACCATATCCTCAGATGGACCTGTTGCGGTTGATTTCGTAATCAATGAACGCGAAATTCCTCGTTTTAATAACCTTCAAAAAGGTAATCAACCGGATTCACTATTTACCTTGAATCTTTCAAGCGTAAAATATCCTTATCCCGGAAAACTGACGGCAATAGACAGGGCTGTAGGTACACAAACAGGAACAGTCACGGTAAGATTAAACTTTCCCAATCCTGATGGCTTATTAATTCCGGGAATGACGGCAACTGTAATGGTGTTAAATCAGGATATCGGCAAACAGGTCATTATTCCTTATAAGGCGGTTACCGAGCAAATGAGCGAATATTTTGTGTATAAGGTAGCAGGCGATTCTGTACTCCAGCAAAAAGTAAACTTAGGTACACAGTTAAAGGATTTTGTTGTGGTACGTGAAGGCCTGGAAGAAGGAGACAACGTAGTAGTTGAAGGTACACAAAGGTTAAGACATGGCGCTAAAGTTCAGCTTGAAACACCGGCAGCTCAGTCTTCTGCAAAAAAATAATTTCAACCAAGACTTTTCAAAAGAATCATGATATCAGAAGTATTTATAAGAAGGCCTGTAACCGCGATTGTAATTTCTTTGGTTATAGTGTTGGTAGGAGTCCTGGCCATGATCAATCTGCCGGTTACTCAATATCCTAACATTACTCCTCCGGTAGTATCCATTTCTGCCAATTATACTGGCGCCGATGCACAAACGGTGGAACAAACTGTGGCAACGCCTATTGAAACCCAAATCAACGGTACCCCAGGAATGGCTTATATGAGCTCTAACAGTACCAGTACCGGTCAAATGAACATGAGTGTTACGTTTGAAGTGGGTACAGACATAGATATTGCCACTTTGGATGTTCAAAACAGGGCAAGCGTAGCAGAACCCAGGCTACCTGAAGAAGTCAGAAGGTTGGGGGTTGTGGTGAGAAAGAGAAATCCAAGCATCATGATGGTAGTAGCCATCTTTTCGCCAAAAGGAACCCACAATATTGAGTACCTGGACAACTATACCAATATTTTTGTAAGGGACGCGCTTCTTAGGGTGCCGGGTGTAGGAGATATTAATGCTTTAGGACAGGATTTCAGTATGAGGGTGTGGTTGAAACCAGATAAACTTGCCCAATATGGAATGAGCTCAAGGGACGTGAGCGCTGCTATACAGGAACAAAACCTTCAGGTAGCGCCCGGAACCGTTGGCGCAATGCCTCAATACCCTACACAAACTTTTGAGTATCCTATCACAGTCACAGGAAGGTTGACC
The DNA here is from genome assembly GCA_035628645.1 of Cytophagales bacterium. GTDB lineage: Bacteria > Bacteroidota > Bacteroidia > Cytophagales > Cyclobacteriaceae > DASPJL01. The sequence goes on from DASPJL010000066.1 coordinate 45,487, forward strand.
AACAAAGAAGATTTTGAAAATATTGTAGTACGTACCAATCCTGAAGATGGATCACTTGTATATGTCAAAGATGTGGCCCGTGTGGAGTTTGGCAGGTTTGATTACGGAAGATTTTCCGCAGTTAATGGTAAGCCTTCCACCATACTTTTAATATATCAGGCTCCCGGAAGCAATGCCATTACGACAGCGGAAGGTGTTAATAATGCTTTGGAAGAATTAAAGGAAGGATTTCCTGCTGACGTAGATTATGTTGTGTCTTATGAATCTACCACGGTAGTTCAAACTTCAATCAACGAGGTGGTAAAAACACTGGTTGAGGCGCTGATCCTGGTTATTTTGGTTGTGTTTCTTTTTCTTCAGAACT
>DASPJL010000067.1:0-7810 GCA_035628645.1 Cytophagales bacterium
TGGTCATTGGAAAAAATGCCACATCTTCGTCGGAAGTGACCACTTTTTCGTCTTTCGCCGACGGTGTTGCTTTCTTTTGACCAAACAGCATCGGGTAGGCTATAATAAAAAGCAGGATGCCGCCACTGATGGTAAATGCAAACATGCTGACACCAAGATAGGACAAGAAGGCCCTTCCGGCAATCAAAAAGAATATGGCTATCATGATCGATGAAAAAATAGCCCTGTTCAACACAGATCTTCGCTCCTCCCTGGTCATTCCTTTTGTAACAGATACAAAAACAGGTGACACAGCAATCGGGTTAATCACCACAATCAGTGTGACAAAAGCGGTCAGAATAAATGGTATTAATTTCTCATCCATCGTATGGAATCTTTACTAAAAACAGATCATTTTGTTTAGGGTGTTTTTCAACATGTGGTTTGTGCGTTTGAGCTTATTTATTAGAATAGATACAATGCATCACCTATACCAGGTTCTATTGATTTAGATTTTAAATTACCCAGGACATTCTCAATTTTATTTCTTTCTTTTGCAATATCAAAAGGAAGGCCATTTTCATCCAATAGTTGGCCCCCTAACCTATATTGAGAATAGTTAGCTACCTTGTACATTACCTCCAGTATTTCTTTTGGAGCAATTGATCGGGGTATGCTAAATCCGAAAATCAAATCCTCAGTTTGTACCCTTCCGGCAGCTATTTCTTCCGGAAAAAAATAACCAGGATTAGTGCTAGTCCATACGCTTATCAACTGGTCATCTCCAAAATCGTGATCATTATTCCAATGAAAAAGGTCCATATCTCCCCATTTCAAACCCAAAGACATCATTACGTCCCAAATTTCCTTTCCTTCAAATTTTTGATCTGCTTTGAGGATAATAATTGAATAGATATTATTTTCAGGAATGAATTCTGAAAGTTCCTGAGATTTAATTGCTGCTTCTCTTGCAGAGTAGTTTTCCCTTATCAGCTTACAATTAAGTTTTTTAGTAATCTCATTTACATCATTATGATATTTAACCAGTGTTTTTTCATCGTAGATTGACGGTTGACTATCAAGATTATCATATAACTTCCATCCCAACGCAACCTTTATTAATTCATTCAATTCTTCTTTGCCAGAACTAAAGTAAGTCCATTTGGAGTCATTTTTTGGAATGCAATACAACCACGGATTTTGATAATTCGCCCTCCACTCCTTGTTGAAATATTTTGAAATTGAATCTCTGTCGAAATAGGAGTTACTTTCTGGTTCTATGGTAATTATCCAATCATATTTTTCATTTGCAAAATATTTTGTTTCTTCTGATACTCTTAAATCTACGGGTTTCTTAATATTGAGACTTAAAAGATCGCTGACATCTTCTTTTCCTTTTAATGGCAAAACACTCTTTGCTCGCTCTTCACTTTCCGAAGACGTCGAAATGGCGTAATTTGAATCCATGTTATTTTTCTTTTTAGATAAGTTACAAGCAACTAATCCTAATGCCAGTGTTATGATATATTTCATGTTCTTCCAAATGTGAATGGTAAAACTCATTTATTAGTGCGATCAATTGCTTATAGCATATCAAACCGCCGACTACAAGCAATTATCTCTATTTGCTCGTGATTATGAGAAACCAATCCCCGTAAAACTAATAAAACAGATGGTTAACATAAGTTTTAATTCTCAAGCCGATTGATAGAACAAAATAAATATGTCGACTAAACATATTAAAGAGCCAACCAATGTCCGCCGAAGTCTAAATCTTGTTTTAATAATTGGTATTAATCCGCATATTAGTCCAGAAATTTCTGCGATTATAAGTACAAACTTATTCGTCCGGCCATAAACAAAAAGATCAACAAGTTCACCTAACTCTCCGAGTTCATCGTATCTAACGCGAACTTGATAATTGAAATAGATTATTGCGCCGAGACCCATTATTCCAATTGTTATGGATAAGATTCCGAGAAATTTTGCTAGTCTTAAATTAATTGCTCCGATGAATTTTGTTCTGTAAATCATTTTTGACAATGATCATAATAAATTGTTTTGGTTTAACCCACAGTTTCTTATTCTTCTCGTATCACCATTGTTTTGTTACTTTCCTTAAAATGTCATTGTTGAATATAAGCAAAATCCTGTCTATCTGAACTGTGTCCGATTTGAAGTCCATATATTCATAAAGCCTATGGTCTTTAAGTTCATTTTCTATTTGAGCCTTGGTCAAGTCAGTTTTATTTACGATTTCTATAAGCTGGTCAAGGTCATTTTCTGTATCTATATAACCTTCTTTTTGATAAGTCAATGCTATTCCTTGGTCAATAATTGAATAAACTGAAAACCCTGTCACTATAAGCAAGACCGTGAAACAGCACCAAAAAGCAATTTTCCACTTATTCATTCTTAACCATTTGTTTAGTGAGCCAATAAAAAATGTAAATTCTTAATGCTCCAATAAATATCATTATAAAGTTGTCTGGGCTTATTGGTTGTTCACTTATGAAAAACCAGGTCGCTTCGAATAGAAATGCCATAAAATAAATTATGGGGAAAATTCCGTTTTTAAATCCTGTAAAAATTGCCAAGAGCAAGATGAATAATTCTACAATAAAATATACAGAAAGAATATTATGAGCATAATCTGTTGTCCCAATATGAAGCAAATAGCATTGAAGTCCCGCAAGTCCAACCGTTATAATTGTCAAGAAAGTTGCTCTGTTAAAATACCTTACTGTTGTTTTCATTGTCCATTAAGTTGCCGCTAATGTTCAAATAGGTTATATACAGTGTTGTATTGTGTTTTTTAATTTTTCCCTTTCCACTTTTTGACTCCAATCACATCCTTTCGTATCGATTTTCGCCATTTCTTACCGTAGTTCTCGTCCAAATACTTGAAAATTACCTGATTGTATGCTTTCATCATTTCGTACCCAGGTCCAGTACAGCCTTGTTCGTAATAATAAACCTTGAAGTCATTTTCAAATATACCATCAGTGGCATGTGTAAATGGTGCAATTCCACTCTGAAGCAGAAGAAAGGGTGTTCCTTTGTCAATGTCCGCTTGAGCCAATTCTTGGGCTTTTTCAATTTCCGAAAAGAAGACCAATTTAATTGCTCCGCTGCCATTATAGTCTTCATCTGTCAGCTGTCCCGACTGTCCAAAAGAAATAAGAGAATGTATTATTAATGTTATGGTTATTATTGATTTCATTTTTTAAAATCACTACAACTTCTTTATTGACGTACCTATTCCGTCAATCCCTTATGTTTCCAATATATTGTTTTGTTTGGTTAACTCCAACTTTAAAATTATAGTCCACCCAGTTCCTGATCGGCAAATAATAAATTCCAATAAGAAAATTGGATTTGTTAAACAGAAATGGTTGAGATGCAAATTTGTACATGCGTCTATTAGGCCAGCCAGCGGATGAGCTTGACTGACGCAAAACATGTATTAGCTGTATTTTCGTCCGATTACCAAATTTGTCAGCTGTAAAATCAATGGAAAAGTCACGAAAACAAGCCAAATCATTGTATGTCGTGGTAGCAGCTGAAACTTATAGTTCAGTCCATAAACTGTAACTGAGTATAGCACGCAAAATAACGAATGCCCAATAAAAACTTGTTTGTCTGAAAATCGATCTATGTGGTCCTTCTTATTTTCTTTAAGGTCATTTTTATAATTACCATTCTTGCTTGGAAGAAATGAGGCTAAAAGCATGTAATTCTGCATTATATAAATAGCCGACACCCCTAAAAGAAAATATTGAAGGCCTATATAAAGTCCTTCTGGTAAATATGTGGTACTTTCAATGTCATGATTGCTAAATACCCTAATAATATTGTCAACTGCAAAAGCAAACATTATAACCGTACTCCATATACTTAAAGTTAGTCTGGTTGTTCTTGTAAGTTGAATATTTGTAAATGCATTTAAAATTGAAAACGCTGAAAGGATAAATGCTATAATCAACAATGTTATTGCGAACCAATTATGATAATTTGTAAACCCATAGTCCAAAGCCCAATAAAACAATGATATAGATAGAAGAAGTGTAATTCCTTCAGTCAATTTTGCCGTAACTTTTTCCTTATTAAAAATAACGAAAGCCAATGCAAAACAGAAGATAAAAACGTAAGGCCAACTTTCTATATGATTTTCTAAAATATAAATATGTTCTCGCTTTCCGGGAAGAAAATTGAACAGACTAAAGAAATACGCCCCTATAAAAATATACATTATTGTTTTCCAACTGTCAGAAACTCTAAAACTCTCAAAAAGAAGTCCCGCAAACAATGCAAGTTGGCTAATCGAAAATAATTTTCTATCGCTAATTGAAGTTCTGTAGCCAATATAAATTGTCAGAGCAAGTCCAACAATCCCCAAAATCACAAATATTGGAGTTAAGTTAAAATCGGCGAGTTTTCTTTTTGTCCTTTTTTTTCTGTTTGAAGCCATTGATTAGTTTGAGGCTTTTAAAATCACATCACGTCATTCTCTCACCGCAATTTATTGGTTGATACCAACTTTAGTTGGTATCAACCAATTGCTTCCATCTCATTTTCCAAGGTATTTATTAAAAAAATAAAATACAAGGCAAAAATTAGGATTTACTATTTTATATCTTTTTACACAGCTTCAGGGATGGAGAACCCATGATTGTCGAAAAGTAGGCAAACTAGATTTAACAGGATATATATAGAATTGCATTTGTCCGGTTACAGCATCATTGAAAGAAATTGCGGTCCGAGTTGCAAATTCGAACCAGCGTTTATTATATGCTGGGACTAGCGGGGTAGGTGCTGTTACCGGCTGCCCTTCTTTTCTTGTCCCCCAACATAGTCGATAGCCTCTGTTAAATTGCCGTCTGCGTCATAAATATTCAAAGTGCCAGTCCCGTTTTTAATGGTTCCTGGATTATTCTTTTTGCCTTTCCTGTTATAATTGGAAAGGACTTCGATTAATTTTCCATCCTTGTATATTCTTTCAGTCCAGAGTTGTCTGTTATCGTGAAAATACTTGAATGAACCATTTAGTTTTCCGTTTGCATAGTTAGCAATGCTTTCAGTCTTTCCATTCTCATAATAATTTGTCCATATTCCGGATTGGCTTTCTCCGTTGATATAAAATCCTGTCGCTTTCAGTTGCCCACTTTCAAAGAACTCATTAAAGTATTTGAATTTTTCTCCTTTGATTATTGTGTCATTGTATTTCGTCTGAAGCTGCCCGCTTGGGTAATATGCTTCCAAGAGCCACATTTGCCCATTAATTGCATTATAAACTTTCTGAAGGTTGTTGGGGTAATTAACGTCATATATTTTACCAATGCCATTTTCAATTCCATTTGTCCAGTGGCGAACGATAAGTGGCTTTTGATATTCTATTCCAAAGCCCTGATAAATAATTTCCTCACCTTCCTTTAGCCCGTTTTTGTAGTTTGTTGCCGTATTTCTATCCCAATAAAATGGTGGTTTTTTGTCATTTGATTTATATATTATCCAAACACCGTCCTTTTTTCCTTTTAGATAGTTTCCACTTTCTTTTTGCAAAGTCGCTGAAAAGGTCATCGGTAATTTTTTGTCACCAACTATTAGTTCTGTTTGTTGACCCATTAGCGTGGTATCAAGAGAATACTCGTTCCATAGCCCCTCTTTAAAACCATTTTCTATTCGTCCACTGTCTTGAAGTTGTTTAATAACTGCTGGGTCAAGAAGGTCATTGCTTATTGAAGGATTGTCAAACCACTTTTTTAATGCTATTAACGTTTCCTGTTCAATTCTCTTTTTATCCTCATCTGTCTGTGCTTTGCAAGATAAAAACAGAGAGGCCAGCAAAAGTGTCAATACTAATTGTCTTGTCATTGTCTGTTAGGGTTGCCGGCAACGGTTATGGCTAAGAAACGTGCGGGTTTTGGAACACGTCTTTGTCAACCGATAACCAATGTTTATTTTGTATACTAATTTTCATTTTACCGTGTCAGCCCGCATGTTTTCTTAGCCGATGTTATGGCAAGTAGTTTTTATTCGGTCTTCCATAGTTTTTTTCCCGTTTCTTTGTCAATCGAAAACATTGTCTGCATAAAAACATAGTTCACTCCCGATATTTTCTTTATCTCTGATGCTCTGATTGGCTTTGATAGCTTTTTGAATTTAGTCAACTTTGTTGAATATTCTTCATTTGCCCATTTCTCTTGTCTGCGATATGGAAGTTTGTCAACTACCCCGGACCCAATTCCCTTTGCAATAATTCCAACTCCTGATCTGTAGAGAAAAACCCTGTCACCTTTATTGATTTGTTCAATTTTGTATTTCCAAGGTTCAAAATATGCTGCTGCTTTATGGTTAGTCAGCATATCAATTTCATCTTCTTCGCCACCTTGTATATTCGTATTTAAAATGTAGTAGCCTTCGTCAATATCTTCATATGGATTTGGTTCTTTTCGGTAAGTTTCAAAGTCCAATAGTATTTGGTTGTCAACTTTATATACTTTGTAAATCCAACTCGCAATACTCACTCCTTGCTCAGCCCAATACTTTATTGTTGCTCTGGTTTTGAAATCAAGCCCGTTCGTGATTAAAATAAACTTTTGTTTATGATTAATGTCGTTATCTGTCAGTTGTGTATTGAACTTTTCATTTAACGAGCTTAGCAAACTGTTGCTGCTTGGGAAAAACTTTAGGTAGAGTTCATTCAGGTCAGCATAAGTGCTTTGGCCAAAAATTTGTCCATATCTCAAAACTTGTAACAAGTTACTTTCTTGAGACTCCCACGCTTTGAGTTCAAAGATGTAAAGGTCACCGTTTTTGTCGATTGCCATCAAATCGGGTTCTTCTTGCCATCTTCTGGATTGCATTATTAGTAGCAACTCGTCTTCTGGGAGTAAAACGTCAAGATTTTCATACATCATTTTTTGAAAATCTTCTTCTTTCCATCCGATTGTCGAAAGACGGATTCCTTTCCTTCTTTTTATTTCGTAGTTGTCTTTATTTATATCAAATATCATTGTTATCTCGGTCTTTTACTATTTGCCATAATCGAGTCACGCAAGGGAATTTCACCCTCACATTCTCACGGAACCGTGCTTGAGACTCTCACCTCACACGGCTCTTCTTGTTTATAAATCACAAGTTAATATAACTTATGGATGTACCAATAACCAATGCGGGAATAAGTTCGGGCGTTCCCTGTAGATATTTTTCAGCCATTTTATACTGGCATACTTATACAGACCCTTTTCCCATTTCACCCATTTTAGAAGCCGTGCATTCAACTGGTTCCATACATTCCGCATATGGTTGTCGGAGAATTTATGATAATAGTTTATTACACCTCGTATCACCGGAGATAGTTCCTTTGCTAAAGATTCTATTGATATTCTTCGCTTATGAATCTCCAACCCCGAAACTTTCGCAGTATAGCTATCCTGGCCTTCGTGCTGATAAAAATACTGGGAACCTCATAATACTTACCATTGATTTTCGCTTGGTTCGGACGTATCGTAAATCCCAAAAAATCGTAACTCTTCGGATACTTCGTTTCTGATTTACCCCTCAAATTTACTATTTTGGTTTTCTGTCGGTGTAATTCCAGCTTACATTGCTTCATTCGTCTTTCGATTTTACGAAGCACAAACCTGGCTTGTTTATCTGTTTTGCAATGCACTACAATGTCGTCCGTATAACGTTCAAAGGGTTTCTCAGGGTGTTCCTTTTCCATCCACTTATCGACAACAATATGCAAGTAAATATTGGCCAGCAGCGGACTGATCACGCCTCCTTGCGGTGTGCCCATTTCCGTCCGAATCAGTTGTCCGTCTTT
>DASPJL010000068.1:0-19279 GCA_035628645.1 Cytophagales bacterium
AGGATCGGTCAAATTATTAAAGCGGATATGACGGGTACGTTTTGCAGGAACAGTAACCTTGTATGGACCGACCGGATCCCGATCGGGAAAATAAATTGTAATCTCAACATGCGCATCTTCTTTATTTGTGTTTAAAATGCATACCGTCTCATGGCTTGTAAATTCAGGTTCCGGACCATTTCCATAACCTGGGATAAATCCTTCTGCTATTGCCCATACTTTTCGTCCTATTAATTCCATTGCAGTATTTCTAAAATTAATTTTATGATGCCTCTTTTAATTCTTTAATCGCCAACGGGACCATTGCAAAATTCAAAGCCGCTCCTGCAATGCAGTAGAGACAAGCTTTCTTTTGATTCCTGATCATATCATTCAAATAATAGATTCCTCCTGCTGCTCCTCCTATCACTGATCCTGCTAAAAAGAAGTCAAAAATTTTTGATCTTCCTGTCTTTTTTGTACCCCCTGCTCCCGCCATTAAAATATTAAAAGCATAGGTAACCAGAGTGATAGGGCCGTCTGGAACACCCATCATATAAGCTTTTTTTGATGCATTGATCTTATTTGTATCGAAAATAGAAAAAGGCAGGTCGGGAAGTTTTTTAATAAATCCCAACTGATAAAGGGAAATAAGGCTAAAATCAAGTAACCCAAGCGAAGACAACAGCGCGATCTTTCGTTTTCGCAGCAGGGAGCCACTCTTGCTTTCTCTAAGCTCATTTCTGATTGCAACAGCATCCATAGTAAAATTTTAACTCTAATTATTGTTACGCGCTGTCTTGTTGATGGTTCACGAAGGGTATTGCGTAAACAGTAAAGTCAACCTCCCGTAAGTTAATGTAATGATGATGAACAGGTAAATGTGATAATGTACTGATGCGTTTATTGCTCGGACTGATACTTTAACAAGCTAAAATGACGGAGACTTTAGATAATAAGCAAAAAGCCGGTTTTCAAAAAAGAGGCGAAAGTGAGGTTCCTAATGGATGGGATTACAATCCTTCTACATGGTCACAAAGAATTCCGATAATAGTGCTGGCATTGATCGGTCTTGGAATTGCCACTTATCTGGCACTTTATCAATTAAAAATTATTAAAACCGTATGGGAGCCTTTTTTCGGAGACGGAAGCAGGACGATTTTAAACTCGGGAGTTTCCAAAATTTTACCCATTCCAGACGGAGCATTGGGAGCTTTTGGCTATTTACTGGATGCTGTAACCGGTGTAATTGGAGGCAAAGGGCGATGGAAAACAATGCCATGGATGGTAATCCTTTTTGGGTTGGCAGTAGGTCCTTTAGGAGCCATAAGTATTTTACTGGTCATTCTTCAACCGGTACTATATGACAGTTGGTGCACATTGTGTCTTACCACAGCAGCAATATCCATTATAATGATAGGACCGGCCATGGATGAAATGCTTGCAAGTCTTCAATGGATGAAACAAGCAAAGAAAAAAGGACATTCAATGTGGAAAGTATTTTGGGGGAAAGTTTAATGATTAAAGGGAATGACGATTTACGAATGGCGAATGACGAATCGTGGTGCTTCAAAATCATAAAATAAAAGAGAAAAACTAAACTGTAAACCGCTTAACTTTTTAACTATGTGGGCACAGATACTAAATGTTTTAAACGGAATATTATTAATGACGCTTCCCTGGCTGTTAAAGCTGGACAAAGGGGCTTCAAATAATTATCATATTGTGGGTCCCCTTATAGCAATGTTTGCCTTGACCGCAATTTTCGAATGTACACGAAATGTAAGATGGTTTAACATTCCTTTAGGGGGTTGGCTCGTTATCTCTCCCCTTTTTTTAAATTATAATACAACCCTTGATGTCCTAAGCACCGTTCTTATTGGAGTGTTGGTGGTTGCTCTTTCATTAGTGAGGGGAAAGTTAAAGCATCAATTTGCAGGAGGTTGGCGGGGATTATTTAATGATAGAATGAGTGAATTGGAGAATGAGTGAATATGATGATATTATATTTTAACACATAACACAAATTTTAGTAAATATTAAAACATCAAGGATATGGATTGGTCTATCAATAATGGAAATGGAAAACATAAAAGGGTGGTAGTAATCACAGGCGCCTCTGCGGGTGTGGGACGGGCTACCGTAAGAGAATTTGCAAAAAAAGGCGCTGATATAGCATTAATTGCCCGAGGCATTGATGGATTGGAAGGTGCAAAACGTGAAGTAGAGGAAATGGGGGGAAGAGCATTGATTTTCTCCATTGACGTTTCTGATGCTGATGCCGTGGAACGTGCGGCTGCTGAAACTGAAGAAAAGCTCGGCCCCATCGATGTTTGGGTAAACAATGCCATGAACAGTGTATTTTCTCCTGTTAAAGACATGAAGGCAGAAGAATATAAAAGAGTAACGGAGGTAACTTATCTGGGACAGGTGTACGGAGCACTAAGCGCTCTAAAAAGGATGAGGCCCAGAAACAGAGGTTCCATTGTTTTTGTGGGATCTGCTCTGGCCTATAGAGGCATTCCCCTGCAGTCTGCTTACTGTGCTGCCAAACATGCCATAGAAGGATTTTATGATTCTTTAAGAACGGAGCTTATGCACGATGAGAGCCAAATAAATATATGCATGGTTCAGCTTCCTGCGATGAATACTACCCAATTTGGTTTTGTAAAAAGCCGTCTTCCGAATAAACCCAAACCTATGGGCATGATCTTTAAGCCCGAACTTGCAGCCGAAACCATTGAGTATGCATCCCGACACAACCGGAGAGAAATATATATGGGCTCGCCTACCGTAAAAGCAATTGTAGGGAATAAAATAGCGCCATGGTATGCAGACAGAGTTTTGGCAAAAACAGGATTTGAAGGACAAATGACTGATGAACCGGAAGATCCAAACAGAAAAGACAATCTGTGGGAACCAATACCAGGCGATCATGGAGCCCATGGACCATTTATAGAAGAATCACACAGTTTTAGTCCACAGCTTTGGGCAACTACCCATCGCGGTTTAACAGCCGCTGCTTTGGCTTCATTGGTTGCAGGAGGAATTTTTCTTTATTCCAAACTGACCAGTCATAGTCACAATGGTTATGCTCATTCTCTTAAATAATTGAATAAACCTTGGAGGTTTTAAAAAATCTCCGGGGTTTGTTGTTAATGGTCATTCTAATTCGTCATTCTATGGGGTTAATAGATAAAATAAAAGCGGGCTTTAATGAAATCAGGAAGGAAGGAGAAGTGGTTTCCGGGGATAGAGGTAAAGACACTTTTTATTCCAGTGAAAAACAATATTCCGATGAAATATCAGCCAAGCGGGAATTTATTAAAGCAAAAGACCGCCTTTTCGATGTAAATGCCTGGAGTAAAATTCCTGCAATAATTAACTCTTCATTTTCCTTATACGATGCAAATGGCTTTCCTATAGCAAAAAAACATGCAGAAAGTGGAGATTTTATAAAAATTGTTTTACCGGGGCCACTCCCTGAAAACTGGGTTAAAATTATTGATTTAAAGGAGGGAGAAAACAATGCTGAATTTACTGTCCAACCTTCTCCCGACCCCACAATGTCCAAGGACAAAAGTGTTGTAGAACATTTTTTTCATGGAGAGTCCATAAGCATATTTAAAGTAGAAAGAAAAGGCCTGGAAATTATCGCCTCAGAAACAGGAAAAAATGAAAAAATTAACAATGAAGGGAAAGAAGCCGGCGACAGGAAAGTTATAAACACACTTGTTTCCGAAGGCGGATGGGCTGGTTTTCAAAAATATCAATGGAAAAACCTGACCGATTACCTGGTGGGAATTGAAGAGTAGGAATTAGCGGAAAGATGTCATAGTCAGAAGCACAAGGCTTGATTTAACAATTGAACCGCCACTTTTGGTAGCTGCTGTTATATGGTCGTTGTTCTTTCATCTGGCATACAGTTAGTTTTCCAAGTAATAAAATAGTTCGTTATTATTTTGTCAATATTTTCTTTTGTCGCTCCGTCCCAATACCATTGATTTTCCGAATAGGATAAGTCGTCTTTTGCAAAGTAAAGCGAATAGAAGTCGTACAAATATTTCTCATAGTCAAGTTCAATGCAAATGTCTTTCAGAATGTCAAGTACTTTAAAGTCAAGTTCCCCGTCAAGTGATTTGTCAATGAGATAACAGGCGTAGTTTTTTATTGCCTCGTCTTTGTCCGAATAGTCGAGTTTCAATTCCGATAAAACTTTGTCCGCAAGTTCCTGCATTTGAAATTGGTTAAAAGGTTCGCTTTCTCCGGCAAGGATCGTCAAATTCTCAGTGTCATAACCAGCCGTAAGCATATCAACTGCCCAGTCAACCCAATTCTCGTCAATGTCTCGATTGAATGCTTTAAATGCTAATATTTCTGCTGTCGTTTTTACAGGTTTCATTTGTCTGTTCGGCTGTCCTACAATGCCGCATAACGTTTTGGCTATGGCCAGTGTGGGTTTTGGACACGGGTTTTGTCAACCGTTACGGATGTTTATTAAGTTGCAAAATACTCATTTTTAACGCTTCAGCCCACAATTGGCTATAGCCGATGTTTACCTGCCGTATTTTTTTAATTCTTCTCCTTTCCAAACTCCTTTAAAATTGTCTTCAAGTCCTGATAGCTTGAATTCAAATCCATTTTCAGTCATTTCTGTCGATACTGAACTCATTAATTCAGCGTCCCAAAATTCATCGCCATAGTCAAAGTCGAGAATTTCACTGTTGTAGATTATTTCATTTTTGTCGTTGAGTACAACTACGAAAAAATGGTTTGGATATCCGTTGTCATAGTATTCGTCATAGCCTGTACTTTGGGAAACTAAAAGAAATTCCTGATTGTATTTGGGCATTTCTTTTTGTAGTGCAATGAAGTCATGAACTTTGTAGTCTGTGTAATATTGCTGTCCGTTTATTGTTATTGCGTACCAAACATTAAAAGTCAGCGACCATTCTTTGGTGGTGTCTTTAAATATTTCTTTGTAGAAAATCGTGTCGATCTGAATTACAGAAGTCTTTGTTAATACTCCGACTGGTTTTGCTGATCCCTTGTCATTAACTCGGTCAAACAGGGCAATTACTTTGTCCTTTACTTTCAAAAAAGCTGAGTTGTCTCCATTTTTGAATTCTGTCTGAGGTTCAATAACGATTGACTTAAATCCAATCAGTTCTTTGTCTATACTTTTTGTCTCATAGGCACCGACTTTAAGGTCATAATATCCATCCTCTCGCACGATTTCTTGTCCGAATACTGAAAGCTGAATTATCAAGGTCAATATGGTCAGTATCGTGTTTTTCATATGGCTTATAACGTTCATGTTTGTGCAGTTGCGGGACTTTGAAACGTTAGACTGTCCCACTTGACTAAACGTTGAATGAAGATATAAACTTAAACCTTACACTGCACCCCTCCAATTGCATATACATTTTGTTAGCTGTTCGCCCTTATTCTTTTAGGGTTTGTCAAATGTCATTTGTTGTTTCTCGAAGACTTTCCTCATCAATAAAACATTTACATTATACTCGTCCTCTATTGAGAACTCATAAAGGATAAAGTCATTTATCTCGTGTAGCATGCTAACAGTAAATTGCATAGGGTCAATAAAGTTTTCAAAATCTGTTTCTTGCCTTACCAATCGTGGCAGAATGATTTTATTTCCGTCCATAAACCTTTTAAAACCATTGAAATTCGAATGAATTTGCTCACAGCACAAAATGTAGTACGGTCTAAATCTACTCATTCCGGCTCGCTCTTCTAAAAGCATAAAATTTGCTTTCTGTTTCCCTTTGAATAAGTTGTCAGCCCATCCATATTCATTATCTAAAAAGTCTTTTCCGTAAAGAGTATTCATTTTGTCAATTTCAGATTGCAAAATCTGTTCTGTTCTCTTTGGCAAGGGTCTAAACTTTAGTTCTTTATAGTTTTTCTGATAGCTTACAATTTTACGCTTGGAGTTTCTTATAGAATGCTGAAAATATTTATCGGAAAGCTCACTGTCATTCTCAAGCGCCAGTACAAGAAGTATGATGGCATTTTCATAAAGTGAACGCCATATTATCATTGCTCCGTCAATATAGCCATTCATAAGTTGGCTTAATATTTCGTCTGCTCTTCTAAGTATCAAACCATAAAGTGCAACGGTCATTCGAAGTGTACTGTCAACCTTTTTTCGATTTAGTTTTTCAACGATCTTGCCATAAATATTAAAGCATCCATTTATGTACAATATGAAACCAACAAAGCTGTCTCGATGTGTAGTCGCTATTTTTTGTTGATTCTCAAAATTTGTTTTAAGAAAGCTATCTAATTTAAATTTATGGTTTTCTACATAAAGTGAAGAGACAGTCTCTTCGTAGTCGGATAGTAATTTGTCGAATTTGGGTGCAATCTTTTTTAATGCTTCTTCTTTCGTTAGGTTGGAAGTTTTGATCGCATTATTAATGGCCTTAGAAAATGTTTTCCCAAAATCATTTATTAAAAGTCCCTGTATCTCTATGTTTTTAAATCGTCCCAATTCTGCTGTTAATTTGTTAATTTTTAGAGTGTACGCTGCTGGATGACAACTAACGTTCAGTGTAAAATGCGTTTTAACGCATTTTACACAGTGTTGTGCATTGTTTATATTTTATTTTCCTTTGATTCTAATTTTTGACATGTTTAAAACGAATTCTCTTACTTCATGGATATCAAAGTATTCAATGTTTCTTAGTTTTTCTTAATATTCGTTTAACAAATCCTTCTAACTTAAATTCAGATTCAATATTTAAACCGATAAGACTCACAAGTGGAATACCAATTTTTAGTTTAGTTTGCCAAGGTGATTCCTGTTTCTTCAAATCGGTGAAGGCTGCCAGTTGTGATTTATTTAGAATGTCACTATTTATATCAATATAATCACATAATTGTGAAACGGTTTTTTCAGCAGCACCTATCAAATTGTCGTTTAATTCAACTATTAATTTTTTTGTTTCTGAATCTATTTCGCTTAGGTAATTTTTAAGCAAAGGTAGCTGAATTAGATAATCAGTTGGCGATTTTTCGCAGCACAAAACTGTCAGCCAGCACCGGACTTGATACGAAGCAGAAAGCTTCATTTAACCACTGAACCGCCAATTTCTTGTAGGTGCTGTTATAGCCAGTTTTTATTTCCATACTTTCCACCAAGGTTTTTTAGTCACTGATTTACTTTTATTTTTTAAGTCAATAGTTATTGTTCCGTTCTCTTCAACTTCCCATATTGTCACAGTCTCAATGCTAATGGAATTTAAGTTTAAAAAACTTTCTGCTTGCTGAGAAATAAATTCCGTGTCGTCAACATTTGCTGAGTTACCAAGTCTTGGCAACGAAATAATTGCAACGTCTTTTTTTTCAATTCTCTTTATTCTATCAATAAGAGTTTCAAGATTTTCTTTTGTATAAGTCGTTGTCGTGTCTTCAGCAACATCGAGGTTTTCGTCAAACATAAAATAGTCGGTTACAAGAATTGAGAAAAACTCATTATCTCTCTTATCATAATAGAATATTTCCGAAAGTCGGTCGGCTGGTTGTTGAAGTCCAGTTGTGAGCCAGTTATATATTTGTTCTTGTTTGGTCATGATAATTATGCCATTAAAGTCAAATTTATATTTTCTGTTCTCCCAGTCAGTCGCTAAAATATACTTGTCAGTGATTGTAAAAGTATCCTTTCCGTCTAGTGTTGTAAATATGTCTGCACCGCTTTGTTGCCATAGGATTTTACCGTCCTTATCGAGTCGTGAGATTTCAAGTTCACCGTGAATAATGTAGCTGTCTTGGTATTTGTAAATTTCAAAACAAGTTGCTTGGTCAGCTTTTGTCCGCCACAATAAAGTCAAGTCAGGAATCGATAAACAAAAAACACTGTCTAAGCAGCAAATTAAAAGTCTGTCATTTTCGATTATTGTGGAAGTCTCGCGAATACCTGTCCCACCACCAATAGAACCTATAACTGCACTTTTTATTAAAGTGTCGTCCTTGAAGGTTTTTATTCCAAAAACTGATGGAAAATGATATTCAGAATTATCAAAGTAAACAAAATCGTATTGATTAACATTGTCAGCCGAACCTTCTGTGAAAGTCTGGTCGGCATAAATGTCAATGCGATATTTGTCTGTCGTGTAGTGTGTCATTAAAATTGGCTACAACTTGTTTATTGACGCAATCATTGCTTATAGCATTCCAAAAACAGACGGATATACGCAATTACCTTCCCAAGGTATTTACAAAAAAATTTAAATACAACATTAAATTTTATGGCCCCGTTCTAATTCTTTCAACCTTCCCTAACGCCTCCACATACTTTTCTATACCTAAAACCACCTCTTCCCTCCTTTTACTCTAAAAAATGCTGTTCGCGACCACCACTTTTGACAAGCTGCTTGGTCAACTTCGCCAAGCAGCTTCCGGAAGTTGTCCGGCCAGCTTCCGGAACTTGACCAGCGACGCTCCTCATTTTACTTTCAGTAAGCAAACAAATTTTTTTCAGTGGACGGACAAAATTTTTTCAATGGCTCCTGAAGATTTTTTCAGTCGCTGGACAAGATTTTTTCAATGGCTGGAAAGAATTTTTTCAGTATGAAAAATGGGAATTTGGAGGGGCTAAAAAATAAAAAAAGAGCCGGAAAATGATTTCCGGCTCCTGGCACTTGTGGTGGTTGTTAAACTCTATTGGACGATCAGAAGTTCGCTGAGCGCGCCTTTTCTTATTTCGTTTGTGGTCTTGTATCCTTTTCTTACTTCGAGTGCATAGCTGCCTGGTGCAAGTTGGGGAATGCTGAACATCAGTTTACCTTCTGTTCTGGCTGCCAGTACCTCAACCCTGGTCGTGGTTCCGTTCACGAAGAATACGCCCTCTTCGGGATTCTCAGGGTTGAACTTAAGTTCATTCCCCAGGATTGTACCGATGCCGTTAGACGTAATTCTTTCATTGGTCAAGCCGGAATTTATATCAGAGAAAGCAATAAGATCAGGTTTGGGTAGCGTAGACTTTACTTTTTCTACCACTACATCCCTCATTCCAGCCAAAGGCATGTAGCCAGTGGTGACGTTTACCTTAAGACTATGACGCGCCGGATCAAAGACATCGGTAAGGTCATCAAACAAGCCGGAAATACCCGGTTTGAAATTGGCCACCGGAAGATTAACGTTGTAGCCGTTGCTCACCATTTTGGTCACCGACTCGAAAAACAATTGGAGTGTAGCCCTCATATCCGTCTCGGATGAACCGGTTCCTTTTTCTTTCATATCCTCGACGATGTCATCCAGCGTCATGCTTTTATAAGGCGATACTCTGGCGTAATATTTACTGTTTTCAGAAGAAATATTGTGTTTAAGAAGGGAATATAATATATTATTCATAAGATTTGATTTTTAAATTGTAGAAAATTAGTTTGACTTTTTAAGCTTTTTGCCTCCAAAGAGGCTGAGGATTTACTTCCTGTTGTAAAAGGATCCGCCCTCGCCAGAGGCGAAAGAAGCGGAATAATGATTCGTTGTGCTGACATAAAAGGATTGTTTTGTTTTAATTACAATACAAAGCTAGAGCGGCACAACGCAATCTATTTGCGCTAAAAAAATATTTTTTCTAAATTGTTTATCTTATTTAGAAAATCCTTCTTTGCATTTATTGGTTTTCAATCCATTACTTCTTTATCAACTACAATTCCTCAGGGCAAAAATCAATTTATTTATGTTTCGGACTCCGGAATGCACCTAATATCTCGAACCAGCTTTTTTTATTGTCGCACAGAAATAAATACCCGGGTTTCAAAGGGCGGCACGGCTGGTTTTCAAGGATATCAATGGAAAAGCCTGGCCGTTTACCTGGTGGGAATTGAGGAGTAGCATTTAGTTGAAATAAGAAAAAGGTCTTACAAAGCCCCTGCTTCTTATTTAATTATATCTCTTTTTTGTCCTTCAAGAAAACCGTTATCAGAAAATGTAAAGGGCTTTCCTATCACCATATAATCTATCCTTTTCTGACTAGGTTCGAGATTTTTAATGTACCCATCGTTGTATTTATAATCATAATCATATTGATGATCAACTCTTTGAGTTAAATTAATTACACATAAAAGAAGAAGAACCAAGGTAACAATACCGTATCGTTTAAAATACAATCCAAAAAAGAAAGAACACATAGTTTTAGTTTAAATTAAAATTGTGCTTAACCAACTGTTGCCTACTCGATAGACTTTCGGCAACAGTTGTTAAGTCTTAGTGATTAAAATTCGTATTCAGCCTCAGGCATGTCCCTAATTGGTTCTCCAACCTCAATACTTGCATGCACTTCGCCGAGCAGACGCAATATAGTTTTGTATTAAGATCAGGCTTAGAACACAAGGAAAGCATATACTTTTGCTGGTTTAATTGCCAGCAAAAATAGAAGACCACTTTTATCGAAATATTAGCTGCAGATTAAAAGTTTTAGAAAGTAATCATGCCAATGTTTTCTATTTATTAAGAAGGAGCAAGAAATGAGGGACCACGGATGGAAAATGAAGTCGTCAAAAAAGTCCGGTAACAAGGTCTTTGTGTTACTATTAGCGACTGAGGAAATTAATAAAGATGTGCACCGAAAGAGGCTTGCAGAATTATTATTTATTCACGATTAAATAATATTGGCTTAAGCTTCTATTAATACTAATTGATAAACTTTGATAAATCAATTTAGATCAAAGTGCTACAAACCTATAAACCCGAATCAGCCAAAGAGGAAAGAAAGGTACCGTCGTTAAGCATGCTGAGAAATCCTATTGATAAAATTAACAACCTCCTGCTAAACCTTGTTTCCAAAATATTTCTGAAAACATTGTCCGGCTTTTACTCACCATTCAGATATTATAAACCACATTAATGTGCTAATGTAGGATGATGTGATGATTTAACTATAAGATGACTAAGACCGAATCTCAAAAAACAAAATAATTATTTAAAGAAAAAAGACCGAAAGTCACTCGCCAACAAACTGATACCTGATTGCTGACACCTGATACCTCAAAAAAATGAAATACAAAAAACGGAAAGTTGACATTCTTGTTCTTTCAGACGTTCATCTGGGAACGTATGGATGCCGCGCCAAAGAATTGCTTCACTATCTCAAGACCATCAAACCTAAAGTGGTGGTTTTGAATGGAGACATTATCGATATCTGGCAATTCAGCAAACGATATTGGCCCAAATCCCATATGAAAGTGGTGAAACATATATTGGGATGGGTAAGCAAGGGAGTTAAAACATATTACGTAACCGGAAACCATGACGAAATGCTCAGAAGATTTGTCGGGTTTAAAATGGGCTCCTTTTGTATAGTAAATAAACTGGTTCTTGAATTAGAAGAAAATAAAAAGGCCTGGATTTTTCATGGGGATGTTTTTGACGTAACCATGCAACATTCCAAATGGCTTGCAAAATTGGGCGCTGTAGGTTACGATTCTTTGATAATCATCAACTCCATTGCCAATTTTATTTCTGAAAAAGTATTTAAAAAAGGAAAACTTTCTCTTTCAAAGAAAATAAAGAACAGCGTAAAGTCAGCGGTAAAGTTTGTTAATGATTTTGAAAAAGTAAGCGCAGACATAGGCATAATGAATAATTACGATTATGTAATCTGCGGCCACATTCATCAACCCGAGATGAAAGAAATATCAAATGCCCAAGGCTCCATCCAATACCTCAATTCCGGGGACTGGGTGGAAAACCTGACTTCTCTTGAATACAAAAACGGAGAATGGGAAATATACCGGTTCAACAATTCCGAAGCTACGCAAATGATCTTAATGGATGATTTGGATGATATGGAATTAACCAATACTCAAATTTTCGATAATCTATTAATGGAATTTAAACTGATGAAGGGATGAAGATCCTTTATGCAATTCAAGGTACGGGAAACGGTCATTTAAGCAGGGCAAGAGACATTATACCCATACTTCAGAAAAAAGGAGAACTTGACCTATTGGTCAGTGGGATCCAAGCAGATGTTACCCTTCCCTATCCGGTAAAATATAAGTTTGGAGGATTAAGCTTTATCTTCGGAAAAAAAGGTGGAGTCGATCTGAAAGAAACATTTAAAAGAAGCGACTTTTCACAGCTGATATCAGAAATCAAGCAAGTTCCGGTTGAAGAATATGACCTCGTAATTAATGATTTCGAACCTGTCACAGCATGGGCGTGTCTTTTGAAAAGAAAAGAATGTATTTCCTTAAGTCACCAGGCAGCTGTTTTACATAAACATGCTCCTAAACCCAAACAGTATGACCTTTTTGGAAAAACAATTCTTAAAAACTATGCGCCTGTTACGGCAAAATATGGTTTTCATTTTCAAGAATATGGAAAGAACATATTTACTCCGGTAATAAGAAAAGAAATAAGAGATATAAAGCCTGAAAATCATGGTCATTACACCGTTTATTTGCCTGCATATAGTGACAAGAAAATCATTAAAATATTAAGTGAGTTTAAAGATATCCAGTGGTGGGTCTTTTCCAAACACAACAAGGAAGTATATGTAGAGGATAATATCATGATTTGCCCCATCAACAATGAGACTTTCATTAAAAGTATGGCAACTGCGGAAGGCATATTATGCGGCGCAGGTTTTGAAACTCCTGCTGAGGCACTTTTTCTCAACAAAAAGCTATTGGTGATTCCTATGAAAAACCAGTTTGAACAGCAATGTAATGCAGCGGCGCTGAAAACTATGGGAATCCCCGTGATTAAAAGTTTAAAAAAGAAACATATTCCGATAATAGAGGAATGGATAAAGTCCGAAGACAGAATCGAAGTAAACTATCCGGATACTACTGAAAAGATTATTGATACAATTTTTGAATTGCATTCTCCCCTTCTTAATAAACAACCCCCGTTAGAAAAAACAGACATTCGTCCTTTATGGAAATTAAAGGAAATATTTTAGCAAAACCCTCCAAGGGTTTAAAACCATTGGAGGGTTAATTAAATAATTATACATGGAATTTTCGAGAAGAGATTTTGGTGAGGACTTTAAATGGGGAGTATCAACAGCTGCTTATCAAATTGAAGGTGCGCATAACGTAGATGGAAAAGGACCTTCCATATGGGATCAGTTTACTTCCATAAAAGGGAAAATCCTCCAAAACCAGAATGCAAATATAAGTTGTGATTTTTACCATCGGTATCAGGAAGATTTGAAATTGATGCGGGCAATGAACATCCCTAATTTCAGGTTTTCCATCTCCTGGAGCAGGATCTTTCCGGATGGAATTGGAAACCCAAATAAGGAGGGAGTAGATTTTTATCATAAAATCATCGACTTGTGCCTGGAGCTGGAAATAGAACCCTGGATAACGTTATACCATTGGGACCTTCCTTTGGCACTGGAAAAAAAGGGAGGCTGGACAAATCGTGAGATATTAAATTGGTTTAGCCAATATGTAAACTTTTGTATTACTGCCTTCGGGGACCGTGTAAAGCATTGGATGATTTTAAATGAACCCATGGTTTTTACCGGCGCAGGTTATTTCCTTGGAATCCATGCACCGGGAAGAAAAGGACTATCCAATTTCCTGGCTGCTGCCCATCATGCCACCTTGTGCCAGGCAGAAGGAGGACGGATAGCCAAATCGGTAAGGTCTGATTTAAAAGTAGGTACTACATTTTCCTGTTCGGATATTCACCCTTTGACTGCCAGGGAGTCTGATCTCAAAGCAACTATCAAGGTGGATACCCTTCTTAACCGAATGTTTATAGAACCTTTGCTGGGCCTTGGCTATCCATATAAAGACCTCAAAGTTCTTAGTCGTATCGAACAATTTGTGAAGGATGGTGACGAGCACAAAATGAAATTCGATATGGATTTTATAGGCATTCAAAATTACACACGGGAGATTGTCAGTCATTCCTATTTTACTCCTCTTTTAAAAGCAAAAATCATAAAGGCGGACAAACGAAAGGTAGAGCGTACCTTAATGAATTGGGAAGTTTATCCCGAAGGAATATATAATATCCTAAAGAAATATTCTTCTTATGAAAATGTGAAAGAAATCATTGTGACGGAAAATGGAGCAGCCTTTACGGATCATCTTGAGAATGGAAGCGTCGATGATGAAAGCAGAAAGAAATTCCTGCAGAAATATATAGCCCAGGTGCTAAAAGCAAAAGGAGAAGGGATAAATGTAACCGGTTATTTTGTATGGAGCTATACAGATAATTTCGAATGGGCAGAAGGTTATTCTCCAAGATTTGGATTGGTTTACATTGATTATCCCACACAAAAAAGAATAGTAAAATCCTCCGGGCATTGGTATAAAGATTTTTTAAATGGAAATAACAGCCACCATACTCAAACCCATAATAAGGAAGCATTCACCTCCAAAGAATAATATAACCTTTAATTAACAATAACTAAACGATCAGGTAAGAGACGCTTTGTAGCTTGCAGGGAGTTTAATTTGCTAATGCGGTAATTTGACAATATGATGATGTGCTAATGGGAAGGTTGGATAATGTTGAATGTTGAATGCAGGCATTATAGTTATGTGAATGATAATACAATAATTTAAAGAAAAGAAGCAAAAGTCCCTCACCAACAAACCTAATTGCTGATGGCTGACTGCTAAAAGCCAACACTCCTATGAAATCTATCTTATTAATTGACGATAACCAGGTTGATAATTTTATAAATAAGCGACTAATCCAAATATTAGACCTGGCAGAAGATGTGAAAGTCTTTAATAATGGACTGGAAGGCATTAATTATTTAAAGATCCTTTCTCAGGTAGACAAAGGTCCTGATGTTGTATTTCTGGATTTAAACATGCCTGTCATGGATGGCTTGACATTCTTGAAAGAATATAAAGAGTTACCTCAGCATTTTAAGGATACCATTAAAGTTATAGTCCTAACTTCTTCTGCTTATCCTGTTGATTTTAAAACTCTGGAGATTTTAGGCTTTGATGATTATCTAACAAAACCATTGACATTGGAAAAATTAAGGGAAAAACTCCTGGTAAATTTTGAAAAAAGCTATCAAAATGACGAGTTGCGAATTAGTGGAGCTTGAGTTAATTGTCTAATTCCCCACATTCGTTACTCGTCATTCTTCTTTACTTCTTCCCGGAAAAGGAATAATTCAAACCACATGTAAAAACACGTGGAGCACCAGGAATAAATTGATCTCCATAAGTGCTGCTTGTAACCATATTTGCATACAATTCATTGGTTGCATTAAGGATATTGGTATAGAACTCAAATCCTTTAAATTTATAGCCAGCTCTGATGTTTAAGACGCTGATTCCTTTTAATCCAAACAAGGTTTTGTCTTCGTACTTATGCTGATTTTCAGGGTCTTTATAATAGGAACTTAGCCTCTGATATTCTATGGTAAGTCTTAAGTTCTTCACAAAAGAAGGAGTATAAGTAACTTCTCCATTAGCGATCCATTCAGGTGCATTAGGCATCGCTTTTCCGTTGTAGTCTATTTCGCTACTGATTTCATATTTAATAAATTGATGAAGAGCGTTAGTTCCTCCAAATCGAAAGCTTAGATCTTTGAGAGGGTTGAAATTTATTCCATATTCAATACCCCTGTGAAGAGTTTTACCTGAATTTCTGGACTCTGTTGAATTATCAGGAAGGGTATACGAAACAATTTCATTAAATCCATTCATCTGATAAATACTCATATCTATACTAAGGTTATTGTTCAATGAAAACCAACCGCCAATCTCATAATTGTCAAAAAAGGCCGGTTGAAGTTCCGGTACTTTCACGCCTCTGTACAATTGGTTAATTCCTGGAGGTGAAAAACCTCTGCTGTAGTTGGCATACATTCCCAGATCATTATTGACTTTATAAATGAGTCCAACTTTTGGGGTAAGATTATTAAACCCATTGGTTTCATTAGGCGCTCCTGAATATGCGGACGGGGACAAATGATTGTCGTATTTATAGTCTAGCCTGTCGTAACGCAAACCCAGAACAACATTCAAATTTTCCACCGGCGACAATTCAAATTGCATATAAAGGGCGGAATTTATAAGATCAGCCTTATAGTCTGTTAAAAGAGAATCCGGTTTGGGAACATAAGAGGTATAAAATCCGGAATCAGGGTTTCGGTCAACAGCAATATAATAAGCATTATAGGTATTGGGTGAATAATCCACACTTACTCCGGTAATTAATTTAGCGTTTAAGAAATTGAATCTTTTGCTATTTTGGGCCACTACTCCATAACTGTTAAAGCTATTGTCATTGATCTCTCCATTTGCTTTTGCGGGATCATTTTTAATTCTCCTTATGGAGTAATGGGGCAGCTGTCCAATGGAATTATTTCTGTAAAACAGGGTAAGGGAAGACTCATTTAAATCACTCCAATTCTTTTGTAATGTTATTCTTGCTCTTGTAGCGCTTACTTCCCGGTAAGAAAATTCATTTAAAGTCGAATAGTTCCTACTATAAAATCCAATGCTATCAGAGCTTCCACCTGTTTGAGAATAATAATCATTGGTAGTAGCAGCCAAAATAATCTTTGTATTTTCATTTAAAGAATAATCGCTTCTCAGGTTAAGTGAAAATTTATTATAGTCACTATAGGTCTGCCAGCCATTTACCTGTTTACCATAATATCCTCCGACAGAAAATCCCAGATTCTTATTTACATAAAATCCTGATTGAAACTGAATTCTTTTGTAACCATAATTGTCGAACTGTATCCCCACTTTGGCTGTAGGGACAGATGTTGGAGCCAGAGTAATGAAATTGATTGCACCGCCAATGGCTTCGCTTCCATACAAAGACGAGGATGGGCCTTTCACCACTTCAATAGAGCTCATTCCCATCATATTCATTTCTATCAATGCATTGTGATTAAATACTCCTGCAGGCCGTAATGGTATCCCGTCCTCCATATAAAGAAAATAAGCATTGTATCCCAACGGCTGTCGGATACTCATGGCATGCTGCTCATTATTTAAATTCATCATATATGCGCCCGGCACTTTGTTGACAATTTCTGTTAAAAGGGTAGGTTTTGTGTTTTCTATCAATTTAGAAGAGATTTTGCTGATGGCAACCGGCGCCTCCGATCTTTTTTGTTGCTCCCGGCTTGCGGTAATAATTATTTCGCGAAAATCTAACGGGGATGAATACAGCTCAATGACTAATGTAGCTCCATTTACTTTTACGGTTTTAGTAGCAAAGCCAACATAACTAATTGCTAATGAATCGGCATCCGATGGAATGGTAAGTGTAAACCTTCCATTCAAATCCGTAGTTGTTCCTATCGCTTTTCCGGGAACCGAAATGGTGGCGCCGATAAGTGGTTCTTTTGTTTGTGCATCAAGCACTTTCCCTTCAACAGACCTCTCAGCATATGTGAAGAAGGAAATTATAAAGAGTATTGATATATAAAGAATTTTCATTTTGGTTTGGAGTTGGAGCGGGAAGATGAAAGTCAGAATTAACTTCTAACTTCCAACTTAATTTAAATCGACTTTCTTAAAAATGACACGGCTTTTTTCTCCGGCTGATTCATACCAGGCGATCAATGCAGAATTTTCACCGAGACTTAATACAACAGGAAAAGAAGCATTATGCCCCTCATTAGACAAAGAAACCGTGCCCTCATCTTCCCCTCCAAACACACGGTATTTTATCCGCCGAAAGCTTGAGTCGCCTTGTTCCACAAGTTCATCCCATACGGTAATGGCTTCATCATTTTTGATTACACAAAGCTGAGGGTGAGCAGCAGTTCTGTTTTCGGAGACAAGCCTTTTTGATTTTGTTCTATTTTTATAAAACTCACTGGTATAATAAACGCCTTTTTCTCCTTCTTTTCCAGTATACCAAACGGCATGCATTTCCTTACCAGAACCGAGCGCAGGACCGGAATGAGGACAACCATCAATTTTCCATTGATCATTGCTTACTTTCACCGGAGTGGAAAATGTTTGCCCACCGTCTTCTGACACCACATAAGCCATATCTCTAATATTTCCTTCTTCCAGGTTCCGGTAGGCTATATGTATTTTCCCTTTTCCATCAGAAATGATATCCGTCCTGCAACATTCACAAGCTTGTTTATCTACGACAACCGGCTGATCCATTCCAAAGCCTTTTGTTTTAGCAAAAAATACCGGACGTCCATCTTCCTGCCCTTCCATTTTTTTGTCAAGCCAGACTACACCTATTTCTCCATCAGGAAGCGTTGCCACGTCAAAAAAGCTTCTACTCTTTCCCGTTGTAGAATCCGCGCTGATAAACCTGCTCCCAGACCATGATTTGCCGCCATCTTTAGAAAACAAATACCGGACGTTAGACGCGTAATGCCCACCAGGTTCCTGAGTTTGAAAAAAAGCCCACACAGCGCCATTTCCTTTAAAGGCCACCTTAGGCATACTTTCATTATGGACTTTAATATTTTCAGGAACAGGAATGGAACGAAGCAATGTGAAGGTCTTTCCTTTGTCTTCGGAAACTGCAAAAAAGAAATGGATTTCCCCTAATGAATCTTCCTCAGTCCAGCAAACGACAGGGTTGCCTTTGTTGTCTTTTGTAAAATAGGGAAGTTTCCCATTATTAACTTCATTAGAAATGACGGCAGGATCGGTATTTAAAGAAACTGCACTATTCGCTTCGTCTGCTTGTTTTCCTGCATTTGCATAAGCGGAAACAGAAATCAACAATAATAATAGTATATATATAATCTTCATTTTATTTGGAGTTGAAAGAATGAAGAGGCGGGTCTTATGATGCTCGTCCTTTATTCTTGTAATTTTTAAATCGTTATTTTTTTAAAGCATAGTTATGACCAATCACCCTGGTTATAATACAATCCGGGTCATTGTCAAAGTTTTATACCAAATAAGAGATTTAAACTACTGATTTCGGAGGAGGAGTGGTATGCTCAAGAAAGGTAATTTCCAACTGTTTTAAAAAAGGGACTTTTACTTTTTTAAGAATTTCTATATTACTTTTTAGAGCGATCTTTTCTACAGGCAATTCGTCGGAAATATGATTTTTTGTCGCCAGCTTTTGATGATCGGATTCTGTATCCTGACTCGATCTCAGTGCTTTTGAAAGGTAGCATTTACCATCACAATGCATTTCAGGTTTGTCTTTATTTTCACAAAGAAAATTTACGATGTAATCATAATTTACTTTGTAATCCACGTAGGGTAAAAACAGTTTAAACGGATTTAACAGATATATAAACAGCAGAACCAGGGTAGGGATAGAGGTTCGATATGTAGGTCTGCGATTCATCTTTTTATTTGTGTCAAAGCTACTCCAACCTTGTGTCTTA
>DASPJL010000069.1:0-7919 GCA_035628645.1 Cytophagales bacterium
ATTTCAGCGCCCAACCCAAATTGAGCTCCATCAGTAAATGCGGTAGAAGCATTCGAGTATACCGCCGCTGCGTCCACCGATTTAAAAAATGTTTGTACATTATCTTCATTCTCTGAAATAATGGCTTCACTATGCTTTGAACTATATTTAGCTATGTGATCCAAGGCTTCATTCAGGTTTTTAACCGTTTTAACTGACATTTTGTAGGATAAAAATTCTGTTCCAAAATGCTCGGATGTAGCCTTTTCCAACAGATAAGAAGGGTATCTGTTCTCAAGCTCCTTAAAGGAAGCTTCATCCGCATATATTATGACGTCTGATTCTGCCAGTGTTGAAACCAACTCCGGCAATCTGTTCAGCCTTTGTTCATTTACAATAAGGCAATCCAGTGCGTTACAAACACTTACCCTTCTTGTTTTTGCATTCTTAATAATGGAAATGCCCTTATCCACATCCCCCGATTCATCAAAATAAGTGTGAACTATTCCAGCGCCAGTTTCAATAACAGGCACTTTGGCATTTTGTCGTACAAAATCTATTAAACCCTGACTTCCACGAGGAATAATTATGTCTACAAAACTAACTGCATTCAATAATGCTTCTGAAGCATCCCGGCCGGCAGGAAGTAAACTTACCACATCTTTACTTACCCCATTTTGCTCAAGCACCTGATGAATTATTTTCAGAATGGCCTGATTAGAATAAATAGCATCACTTCCCCCTTTGAGGATACAAGCATTGCCTGATTTAAGACACAAAGAGAATACATCAAAAGTAACGTTAGGCCTTGCTTCGTAAATTATTCCAATCACTCCCAACGGAACTGAAATTTTTGAAATCTCCAATCCGTTAGGAAGTGCTTTGTGTGTCAGCACTTTACCGAGTGGAGACGACAAAGCTGCTACATTTTTTATTTCAGAAGCAATTCCTTCCACTCGGTGCACTGTTAGCTTCAGCCGATCATATTTTGGATCGGTCGGATCCATTCTCTCAAGATCCTTTTGGTTTTCTGCAAGAATAAACTCTACTTGTTTAACAGCTTCCTCAGCAAGATTATTTAATATCGTATTTGTTTTTTTTACATCAATAAGGCCCAAAGACCTGCTCGCTTCCCTTACTTTTAAAAAGACATCTTTGTAGTCCATAAAAAAAATGTTACCGTTTTAAATTATATTCTAGCTCAAAAATAAATAATCATAATGAATTACGGGCTTTTGGTTTTTAGCGCCAATCCATTCCATCGACTTTTCAGAATCATATTCGGCAAGGCCCAACCCAAGAATTTTCCCCTTTTCATCAAGTATTTTGACAATGTCACCCTTTTGAAATGTGCCTTTAATTTTAATCACTCCGACTGGCAATAGACTTACTGCTTTATTTGAAGTCAGAGCCAGCCTTGCACCTTCATTTACCTGAACACTTCCTTTGGCATTATTTTCAGAATAAGCCAGCCATTTTTTTTTATTTGAAGCGTTTCTCTTTGGCGTAAACCTGGTTCCAACTGGTTTTTCCTCCATAACGTCCAACAAAATATTATCCTTTTTACCGTTGGTAATGTGAACAGTTATTCCAAGTTTAGCTGCTTTTTCAGCTATATTACACTTTGTGACCATGCCGCCTCTTCCAAAATTTGATTTTTGAGTGGTAATAAAAGAAGAATAATCCATTGCCTGATTTATCTCCCGGATTATTTCTGATTTCGGGTTATCTGGAGGACCATTAAAAATACCATCTACATTGGAGAGAATAATTAAAGCGTCCACATCGATCATAGAAGAAATTAATCCAGCCAGTTCATCATTGTCCGTAAACATCAGCTCCGTTACAGAAATAACATCATTTTCATTTACTATAGGAATGATGTTATTCTGAAGCAGGGAAGTAAAACAATTCCTCATATTCAGATAATGCAGCCTGTCTCTGAAGTCTTCCTTTGTCACCAACACCTGCGCACACAAGATATCCTGTTTTTTAAAAAGATCGGAATAGATATTTATAAGCTTAACTTGCCCAATAGCTGCAAGAAGTTGTCGCGCTGCTACAGTATCTGATTTTTCAGACAATTTAATCAAACCCCTTCCGGAAGCTACCGCGCCCGATGAAACTAAAATTATCTCTTTACCCTGCTTCTTTAAGGTTGAAATTTGTTGTGACAAATGGCTTATTCTGTCTTCATCCAAAAACCCATCAGGTTTGGTAAGAACATTGGAGCCAATTTTTATGACGATCTTTTTATATAAATAAGTCATATAACGAATGATGTGATGATGTGATAATTTGGTAATTAAAATATCCACCCATCACAAAAAATAATTTATAAATTTCTCTTAGCTTTTCCGAGGCGCAAGTTAAGGGGAATTTTCGTTTGGTGGAAGATGGCGATGGAAGGTGGCAGTGGGAAATTGAAGATAAAGTTTCTTATGTCTTTTGTCTTATCCCTTTTGTCATTTCTTAATTTTCCTTCACACTTATTTTCTGAGGTTTAATCTCTAGCCACTTTTGCAAGGCTTCGAATACATCCTTTTGAGTAAAGGGTTTTCCGATATGGCTATTCATCCCAGATTCCAGGGCCTTTTCTATATCTTCCTTATAGCAGTTGGCAGATAAAGCAATTATAGGGTTTGCGAAATTATTTTTTCTAATCTGGCGGGTGGCTTCATATCCATCCATTACCGGCATTTGAATATCCATAAGAATGGCATCGTATTCATTTGTTGTAACACTTTCCACAGCTAACTGGCCATTTTCTACCACGGTAACGATAAGTCCTGCTTTAGTTAAAATACTCTCGGCAAGCATCTGGTTAATTTCGTTATCCTCTACCACGAGAATCTTATAGTGCTTAGCAAAATAAAAATCTTTTGATTCGAGACCTTTCTTTTCTTTGACTTGCGGTAAGATGGGATCAATCTTTACCCTTACCGAAAAATAGAAACTTGTACCCGGCGAATTTGAGGAGAATACTTTGTTTATTGCAGGACTTTCCACAACCACCTCTCCACCCATCAGATGAGTCAACTGTTTAACAATGGTCAAACCCAATCCCGATCCTCCGAACTTTCTTGTCATAGAGTTGTCCGACTGGGTAAAACTTTCAAAAATGACCTCTTGCTTTTCTTTAGGGATCCCTATTCCGGAATCTGTAACGCAACCCTGAATTAAAATTTCTTCTTTTGAAGAACCTTGTTCGATAGACTTGAAATGAATGTCTATCCCCCCCTCTTTTGTAAATTTTAGGGAGTTACCAATCAGATTAATAAGGATTTGCTTAACTCTTGTAGGGTCACCCATTACGTTATCGACCGGGAAGTTTGGATCGAATGTCAGGTTATAACTTAGATTCTTTCCGTTAGCAATGTATTTGTAGGGAGTTAAAGCTGCTGTGATTACTTCTTTAAAATTAAAACTTATCTTTTCGATGGAAAGCTTTCCTTCTTCAATTTTATTAAGGTCAAGAATATCGCTTAATAATTTGGACAAGGTTTGTCCTGAAGTATGAATAAGTTCCAGGTATTCCTTTTGGGTGTGTGATAAATGAGTTTTTAGTAAAAACTCTGCAAACCCTAATATACCATTTAAAGGCGTCCTGATTTCATGACTCATGTTGGCAAGGAAAGAACTTTTGGCCTTATTTGCCGTTTCCGCCTGGTTCTTGGCCTCAATCAACTGAAGCTCTTGAAGTTTCTGAGAAGTAATATCCGTATGCGACCCCACGATTCTTACCAGGTTTCCCTTATCGTCGAGTTGGCGAATGGCTTTAACGGACACATAGACAATAGAACCGTTCTTGTGTTTGAATTTACAAATGTTCTTATATTCTTCAATAACACCTTCCCTGAATTCTCTAAACAATTTTAGGTTCTCATCTCTATTTTCCTCATGCATCGTATCAAATAAACTTTCAAGTTTATTCGGAAACTCCTGCTCATTATAACCAAGCATCTCTTTAAGTCTTTCAGAATAAAAAATTTGGTTGGTTAAAATATTCCATTCCCATATTCCATCATTACTGGCCTTGATTGCAAGTTCAAACAACTGCTTATTTTTGTCCAGTTCAGCCTGAATTTCTTTTTGTTCCGTTATGTCTTTAGCAATACAGAGAATCCCACTGATATTCTTATGGTTATCATATAAATAAGAAAAGGAACAAGAAACAGGGATGGATTTCCCAAGTTTTGTTTTAAAGGAAGTCTCAATATTGCGTAGATGACTCTTTTGCGGTAATAACTCCCATGCAAGCTCAAGCAGTTTATGCTGTTCGCTGGGAAAAAGTACCTGAAACTGATTTTGTATTAACTCATTATTTTTAAAAAGCAGATGTTCGGTAACTGCTTCATTGATGCTTTGAATGGTATGATCAGGATTCAAAACAATGAGCATATCCACTACGCCTGTGTAGATGCTGTTTAAATAATCTTTAGAAACAGTAGTAGCTTGGAGCTCTTCTCCAAGCATGTTGATGCCGGCAATGATAGCATCTAATTCATTAGAATTTTCGAATAGCTCTATTCGATAAGCAAAATTCCCTGATGCTAATTCTAGAATTAACTTATCTATTTGGTCAATACGTCTTTCATATAGCCCCATGTTGAATAATACAAATATTCCTTATAGTAGTCTTTTAATATAAAATAACATAATTAAAAGATTAAAACCATAATTAGAACACCGTTCTTATACGAATAAAAAGTGTGGATTCATGTATAAATCAAACTATGTTATCAGGATTATGAAGGACAAAAGGAAATATTACCTTGTTGGAAACAAAAAAGAAGTTTTATCTGATTCTTCTACAAAATATAAACTAAAAGTCTAACCTATCTTTACTTTACTGAATTCAAAATTGTCAAAACTAAAATACTTTATACTCCTTCCCAATTTCGAATGTATTAACCAATTGCATTAGTATTCTCTCAGGCTCACAAATTACTTATAATTATTAGACCATGCCTTGGCTTCCTCTACACTATTAAATATTTTTGTTGGCACTTTTGGCCGATTCAATATCAAAAAGAAATTCCCAATTGCTCTACTAATTGGAGCTCCTACTATAATTGCCAGACTTTTCATATATATTACTCCTTCTTCCGTTCCAAAAAAACTCCTTGCCTCCCTTGTAACGGTCGTTACTCCCTCTATTAAACCAATTGTTGGAAAAGAAATTCCATTACAAAGAATCTTCCTATCAGCAACAATTTTCTTTGCAGCTTCCAAATCAATAATGTATTTAGTTTTATAGGTACCAATTAATATACCATCAACGATGGTCATTTTTATAAAATCGTTTTCAACAGTATTGTTTTCCATATAAGACCTATGTAATAATAGGGTAAAATATAATTCTTCTAATATTATAAATTACCTCAATTTTATAAAAACATCCCCCCTTTTAATCATAATACTCACAAAATTTAATACATCTAATAATTATGGCAAAAATTAAGCATAATAATTTTCTAGATACAGTAGACGAAATTTTTACTAATGCTAAAAAAAATGGAGTTTTTCACCTCTATAGTGAAGATGAGTTTTTTACAGGTAGAAAAATTCAAATTGAAAGTAAAAGTTTATTTCACTTTGGCACAACTAGTTACCTAAATTTAGAGCTTGATGAAAGGCTAAAGGAAGCTGCCATACAAGCAATTAATAAATATGGGACTCAATTCCCTTTATCTAAAACTTACCTTTCTTTTGTAATATATAAAGAATTAGAAGAAGCGTTGTTTAGAATGTATGAAAATCCTGTTTTAGTAGCTAAGAATAGCACTTTATGTCATTTAGCCGTAATACCAAGCGTCATTAGAGATGAGGATGTTGTTATTCTTGATCATCAAGTACACAATAGCGTGCAAAGTGCCTGTCAAATGCTTAAACCTAGAGGTATTCCAGTTGATATGATACGCCATAGCAACCTCAATATGCTTGAAGATAAAATAAAAGAATACAGAGACAGGCATAAAAAAATCTGGTATATGATAGACGGGGTTTATTCTATGTATGGAGATTGTGCCCCGATTGAAGAAATTATCTTGCTTTTAGAAAAATATCCACAACTACATTTATATGCTGATGATGTTCATGGCATGAGTTGGATAGGAAAGAATGGAACAGGATACCTTCTAAGTAAAATAAAATCTTTACACGAGAAAATTATTCTAATTAGTACCTTAAGCAAGAGTTTTGGGGCAAGTGGAGCAGTGATGATAACATCTAATAAAGAACTACACAGATATGTAAAGACATTTGGTGGACCACTTTCATTTTCTGCCCAATTAGAACCTGCCGGAGTTGCCGCAGCAAATGCCTCAGCTAAAATTCACTTATCTCCTGATATTTATCGCATTCAAAACGAACTCTCTGAAAGAATAAATTATTGCAACGAACTTTTTGCAGAAACAAATCTTCCTCTAATAGAAAAAAATGACTGTCCTGTATTCTTCGTGGGAACAGGACTGCCTGCTTCCGGATATAATTTATCTAATAGGTTACTTAAAGAAGGATTTTATGTTAATCTTGGAATATTTCCGGCCGTCCCCGTCAAAAATACCGGTATCAGATTTACCATTTCCAGAGGAAATAATTTAGAAGACATAAAAAATTTAGTTCAAGCCATTGACTACCATTATCCAAAAATGCTTGAAGAAATGGATAAAACTGCTAACTCTGTAAGAAAGGCCTTTAAACTTCCTTTGATTCGGGAAGAAGTAATCAATCAAAAGTATTTGGCAAATAATCTCTCTTTGCAGGTCGAAGATAAAATAGAAAATATTGACAAAACTGAGTGGAATAAATTACTTGGTGAAAACGGCTCTTTCGACTGGGATGGTTTAAAACTCATAGAAGAAAGCTTTTCAAACAATGAAAAACCGGAGCATAACTGGTCGTTAAAATATTTTATTGTAAGAGATCAAAGAAATCATCCAGTAATTGCGACGTTTTTTACTTCCTGTATTTGGAAAGAGGACATGTTGGCTCCCACCCTAAAGTCGAGGAAAATTGAAGAAGAAAGAACACTGAATCCTTACTATTTAACCTCAAGAGCCTTTATAATGGGAAGTTTACTAACTGAAGGAAATCATATTTATATTGATCAAAATAACCTTATATGGAAAGAAGCATTCTCAATGTTATTTGAAAAACTAGCCGATGAACAAGAAAAAGCAGGATCAAATGTATTATTATTAAGAGATTTTGAAGATGATAATATTGAGCTGAAAAATTTTTTTATAAGCCAAGGTTTTGTAAAGGTTAATATGCCTGAAACATGTGTGGTAGAAGATTTCT
Source organism: Cytophagales bacterium (assembly GCA_035628645.1). Lineage (GTDB taxonomy): Bacteria > Bacteroidota > Bacteroidia > Cytophagales > Cyclobacteriaceae > DASPJL01. The sequence goes on from DASPJL010000069.1 coordinate 7,285, forward strand.
CTTCCTGGAACAATGAAAAAGAATATCTATCGTCACTGTCTTTAAACTCTAGAAAACATCTAAAAAAAGAAGTTTTAAAAATGGAGAAATTTTATGAAGTTGAGTATAAAGATTCGTTGACTGAAAAGGAAATAGATGACTTCTATCGACTTTATCTTAATGTTAAAGGAAGAAATTTTGATGTAAATTATTTTGAACCTCCTAAAAAGCTCATTCAAAAATTATCTGACCTTCCAAACTTTGAATTTATTACACTGAAAATTAAAGGAGAATATGAAGCTGAGGCAATTGCCCCTATTTCCATTATTGCCGCTTATAAGAGTCCGAGCAATAATTATATTCCAATCATGATTGGAATGGATTATAATTACTTAGAAAAATATGGAGTCTACCGACAATCTTTATTTCAAGTTTTAAAAAGAGCAAAATCATTAAACGTGAATAAATTATTTTTAGGCTTTTCCGCATCTATAGAAAAGAAAAAGTTTGGATCCAAAATAATACCAAAGATTGCGTATATTCAAGCAAAAGATAATTTCAATTTAGAATATATTGAATCATTGTCAACTTTAAGAGCCAGTTGATAATTCATACTCATTACAATTTGGAAGCCTTTTTACGGGCTTCCACTTTTT
>DASPJL010000070.1:0-40800 GCA_035628645.1 Cytophagales bacterium
CATTGAGTTTGTCTCTCCTAACAATTATTTGTAAACTTGTTTCAGGACAATTATTCAATTGTAAACTCTATTCAGGATTTAATGTTAAACCTGTAAACTTTTTTTAGGACGAGACAAGCTTTTCAATGGTGTTTTAAAACACTTTTTGACTTTTCCAATAATTCTTCAAAAAAATATTAATTTTTGGTCAAGACTTGCTCAAGACTGCTCGAGACTGCTCAAGACTGGTCAAGACTTGTACTTTTTTAAGGACGTAAGGTATGAGGTGTTAGGTGGACTAAATTGTGGCTTGCTTGCAGCAAAAAGAATTTGTGCCCTTTATTAAGGGAACCTGCTGACAAGCATCGTCGCTTAAAATTATCTACAGATTTTAAAAATATTTTATAAAGCGCTCATTGAATGATATGACCTCGAAGCTTATCCCGCCTTTTCAATAACAATTGCAGAAGCACCTCCTCCACCATTACAAATTCCGGCTACACCTATTTTTCCACCTTTTTTCTCCAGCACATTAGCAAGGGTTGTAACAATCCTTGCGCCACTGCAACCTAAGGGATGACCTAATGACACCGCGCCTCCAAAAACATTTACCCTTTCTTTGTCCAGGTTCAGCTTCTGATTGTTGGCAATGGCCACCACTGAAAAAGCTTCATTAATTTCATAAAAATCAACCTTTGAAGGTTCTATTCCTGCCGCTTTAATTGCTTTAGGAATCGCAAGAGAGGGTGAAGTGGTAAACCATATCGGCTCCTGCTCAGCATCTGCAAAACCCAGTATTTTAGCTATTGGCGTCAAGCCTAATTGCTCGGCTTTTTCTTTGCTCATTAAAACCAAAGCAGAGGCACCATCATTTAAAGTTGAAGCATTGGCTGCGGTTACCGTACCATCACTTTTAAAAACAGGTTTTAAGTTAGGGATCTTATCAAAAAATACATTTTTATATTCTTCATCTTCAATGACTTTTAAAGCCTCTCCCTTTTTCTGAGGGATTTCAACAGGAACAATTTCATCTTTGAACATTCCCTTTTCCGTGGCGGTGGCAGATCTTTTATAGGATTCTATGGCATACTCATCTTGCTGTTGCCTGGAGATCTTCATCTCTGTGGCCGTATTTTCAGCAGCCATTCCCATATGAAGGTTATCATAAACATCAATAAGCCCATCCTTTAGTAAACCATCTATCAGCTTTCCTTCTCCCAGTCGGTAACCCGTTCTGGCTTTGTCCAAATAATAGGGCACATTAGACATGCTTTCCATACCGCCTGCAATAACCACATCCCTAAAGCCGAGCATGATTGCCTGCGCTCCGAACATTATGGCTTTGGCGCCTGATGCACACACTTTATTTATGGTAGTACAAACAGTTTCAGGTTTCAAACCTGCATAAATTGCGGCTTGCCTGGCTGGGGCCTGACCGACGTTTGCAGAAATTACATTTCCCATAAATACTTCTTCCACCATTTCCGGGGCAATTCTTGCTTTTTCCAATGCACCTTTTATGGCAGCAGCGCCTAGTTGAGTGGCTGTAACTGAGGTCAAAGCCCCCCCGAAGCTTCCAATGGGAGTCCTGACAGCGGAAATTATATATACTTCTTTCATAGTTATTGGCTTTTTGGGCTGTTAGCTTTTAGCTCTCAGCTGTAAATTATTTACTATTAACAATTTTGGTTAGTAAAGATCACAGCAAATATAAGTGACTGAGTCCTGATTCTTTCCTGATTCATATTCCACCCGACCTTAAGGATGTGACCATTTCAATGCTTAAATTTCTCGAGAGAATTCCCCCGTCATTCGTCATTTGTGTCTTGTCATTTCATTCACCCTACCAATCCGGCTTTGTTCTATCCGGTACGTATACTGGTCTTTTTTTCCTTTGCTGGAGATACTGAACTTCATTGCTTCTCATCGCTTCTAAAATCATCCTTGCCTTTTCTTCAGAAAGGTTCAGCTCTTTAAGTTTCCTGGCCAATTCCTCCTTTTTTTGTTTATTTAGTTCTTCTTCACTTTGCTCCTGGCCTTCACCCTCTGCTTGCTTCTCTTTATTATTTTCCGGATCTCCTTTACTCCCTTTTTCTTCCTTTTTCTCTGCATCATCTTTGGTGTCTTCCTTTTCTTTCTTGTCGTTCTCCCCGCCTTTTTGTTTATCCTCTTGATTCCCTCCTGTCTTTTGCTGATCCTGTTGCTTGTCCGACTGCTGATCCTGTTTATTTTTATTCTGTTGCTGATTTTGCTGGTTTCGCTGCTGCGCTTGTTTTTGTTTTTCCTGCTCCTGTTTCTCTTGCTCCTTCTTCTCCTGTTCCTTTTTTTCCTTCTCTTCTTTCTTCAACTCCTCATATAATCCTCTCAACCTTGGATTAGTGGGATCTTTTCTTAACCCATCCTCTACACTTTCTATTGCTTTGTCCATTTTCCCCTGAATATAAAAATTGGCTGCCTCATTAAACGCCAATTGAGTGTTTTGAGCAGTACACAAGACCGAGCTCAGAAAGAATAGAAAAGTTATATAAAAAAATATCTTCATGATATAAGGTTTCAGCTATCAGCAGTTAGCTATCAGATCATTTATTTTCCAAATTTTGAAATACTTTATAAACATTTTTAATAAACTCATATCAACCTCCTATCGCACTCGTCCTTGAAAAGAAGGGGAAAGAAATGGCGCTGAAAACGTCAAAACATCTTAAAGTTTTGACAAATCAGCGATCACTTTAAGGCGGTCAATAAAATCCTTATAGTACAACACAGTCTTATCCTTTTTTGCTCCCTCTGTCATTAAATTATACGCTTCCTCATACTTGTAACTGCCGGATAAAGACTCAGCCTGGGCTTTTAATTTTTTTGCAAATGCAGAGGGTTCAAATGGTTTTTGTTTTTGATCCTCCTGGTTCTTGTCCTTATTTTCTTTATTTTCCGGTCTGTTAAGCAACATGGTAACCAATTCATAGTTGTACCTGGCTTCTCCGTTTTGCGGCAGGGCTTTTAAGGCGGCTTTAAAATAATTCTGCGCCATATCGAGGTTTTTTTCCTTAAAAGCCAGGAGCCCCAGCTGATTATTTGCAATAGATTTTATAGAATTATCCCCTGCATTTACTAAGGCGCCGTAAACTTTTTTCGCCTGCACGCTATCCTTCATCCTATAGTAGCAATGGGCTTTATTAATCAAAACAGGTTCCTCTTTTACTTCAAATGAATCGGTAAGTATTTTATAATGCGTCAAAGCCTCTTTATAATTTCCCTCCTTAAAGGCCTTTTCTGCTGCTGATTTTTCTTTATTTATCCTGGCCGTCTTATGCACCTCTCCTCCTGACAAAAAAAGCAAGATCAGCAAAATAACTCCTGTCTTCATAGCTTAACGGTTTTAAAATTTATTGCCGCATCAAAGACCATCAAAATAAATGCTGCAAACAAAAAGTAAAAATATTTATTTGCAGAAGCGTCAATTTTCCTCACATCTTTAACTTCTCCCTCCACCTGATTGATGGCATATATCAATCGAGGAACTTCATTCTCCTTTTCATTGATCTCAAAATATTTTCCTCCTGTTTCCTGGGCCAGTTTTCTTAAGGAAGCGGAGTTGAGGGACGTGTTGACAATATTTCCTTTCTTATCCCGCTTATAGCCACCTCCAGCTAAGGGAATCCTACTCCCCGTCTGTGTACCGATACCTAAAGTAAACAGCTTTATTCCCTCATCCTCAATATCTTCAGCTACTTCCATCGTTTCATCACCGAAGTCTTCGCCGTCGCTTACCAGTACAATTACTTTGGATTGTTTGTTGCCCAAAGTATCTCCTTCGGTAAGTTTTTTCAAAGACATTTTCAAAGGTGGACCGAAATCGGTACTGGAATAAGGTAGCAAACCGGTAGATAAAGATTCTATAAACAGCACCAGCGCACTTTGGTCAAAAGTGGGAGGACACTGTACAAAAGCTTCGGAAGAAAAAATGATCAACCCTATTTTATCTGTATTAAAAGCATTCACTATTTTCTTAAGCTCAAATTTCATCCTTTCCAACCGACTGGGTTCAATATCAGTAGCATTCATTGAATGAGAGAGGTCCACACAAATAAAAATATCCTTTCCTATGGCTTTGACTTCTTTTTTGGCCTCACCAAAAGAAGGCCCTAACAACGATATAATAATCAGCAGGAAATATACTGTGCGAAGAAATAACTTACCCAGCAGGTTATAAAAATTAACCTTTATATCCTTTGATATTCTGAAATATTTATAGATAAAAATAATGTAGAGGAGAAAGAAAACCATAACAGCTATCAACTCCGGCCAACCTAAAGATTTAAGGAATTCCATTTAAATCTACTTTTTGTATTATTTAATCTCTAACGATAAGATTCAATAATAAATATTTTAAAGAAAAGGGAAAAATAAGTGATGTGATAATTTGTTGATGTGCAAATTTGGTAATGTGAGTATTTGATGATTGATGACGCCGGATTAAAAGGAAGTGGGAAGATGGAAGTTGTCAATGTCTGAATCACAATACTAAAACATAAAATTGGTTAGATTTTATTTAAGCATTGCAGTAATTATCAGAACGTTATTCTATTGTGGATAAATAATTCAAAATATATTTTCTATGGATTTGCATAGATAAAAAGGATTGAGCTATATTTGCAACTCGTTTTTAAAACGGAGAGGTGCCTGAGAGGCCGAAAGGAACAGTTTGCTAAACTGTCGTACTGGCAACGGTACCGAGGGTTCGAATCCCTCCCTCTCCGCGCTGAGAATGTAAATTAGAAATGTTAAATTTTAAATTACTATAATTCTTAATTCAACATTTAGAATTTAACATTTTCAAAAATAAAAACGGGGTGTAGCGTAGTCCGGTCATCGCGCCTGGTTTGGGACCAGGAGGTCGCAAGTTCGAATCTTGCCACCCCGACAAAAGCCTTCAGTTTTCTGAAGGCTTTTTTATTTTTATAGCTTCCCGCTTTCAACTTCTTTTGGATCAGGGATCAGTCGGAATTTCTAAGGGGGAGTAGGATAGTTTAAAAACGGAAGGCTCTGGAAATAAAAAGTGGGGGATAGCTCCGCACTTTAGTCCATCTTAAAATAATACCAAATATGCCTACATTGGAGCTACATTGAACCTCCATCGAAGGTACAAAATGCTAGGAAGGCAGCTTAAAAATTAGAATAAAACAAAATCTGGACTGTTAAAACGGCGTGAAGAAATAAACCTGACAGTTTTCGCTGTCCATCTAATTTATTATCTGAGCCATTTATTCCCCCAACTTTTCTGATTGATCCCCCTTTTTCCGCTTAATTCCTGTTCCCTAATACCAAAACCTAGTGGCGACCGATTTAGATCGGAAACGTAAATTTGCCACTAAAAAATTTGCGCAAGCAAATTATTGCGAATACATTTGCAAGCATATACTTGCATATTTAATTATGGAGACCAGGAGAGATGTTTTTCAGGCTATAGCAGATCCTACAAGAAGAGAAATTATCAATATGATTGCTAACAAATCATTAAACTTAAACGCTATTGCAGAAAATTTTGATGTGAGCCGGCAGGCCATTTCATTGCATATTAAAATTTTAACAGAATGTGGACTTATTGCGGTTAAAAAACAAGGCAGGGAAAGGCTTTGCGAACCTAACCTGGAAAAACTCAATGAAGTATCAGAATGGGTGAACAAATACAAAAAATTCTGGAATACAAAATTGGACGCTTTAGAAAAATTCCTGGACGATACCGCTCAAACCGACAATCGATGACACAATAACTCAACAAAATATAAATACGATGGAAACCAAATTAGGAAAAGTAACTAAAGAAGCGGATGGCTTCAAAGTAAATTTTCAGAGGGAGTTAAACCATGATATTCAAACGGTTTGGGAAGCCATTACCAATCCTGAAAAACTCAAGATATGGTTCACTGATTTTGAAATGGAATTTAAACCTGGAGGTAAATTAACGATTTGGTTTAGAGATGAAACAAAGTCAGCAACTTATGGAGAGATCGTTAGTATTGATCCTCCAAATAAATTTGTATTTACATGGGAAGGGGAATTGGCCATTTGGGAATTATTTCCGGTAGGAAAACACAAGTGCAAACTAGTCCTTAATTACAGCAAGCTAAGCGATGAATATGCAGTAAGTGCTCCTGCCGGTTTCCATACTTTGCTCGATCATCTGGAGGACATGTTAAATGGCAGCACAATATTTTATCCATTTGGCACTGAAGGGAATGACCCGGAGCACTTAAAACTGCAAAAAGAATATGTCCGCATTATTTATAAGGACTTTCCTGAGCTAAAAAGATTAGAACCTATAATTATAGAGAGAACATATAATGCGCCGGTTGGAAAAGTGTGGAAAGCCATAACAGATAAAGATCAAATGAAACAATGGTATTTCGATCTATCTGAGTTTAAGCCTGAAGTAGGATTTGAATTTCAGTTTAAAGGCCAGGGTCACAAAGGAGAGCAATATATACATCTATGCAAAATCACTGAGGTAATAGAGGAAAAAAAGCTGACCTATAGCTGGAGTTACGAAGGTCTTGAAGGCATTTCCTATGTTTCTTTTGAATTGATGGCTGAAGGGAGTCAAACAAAACTAAAGCTGACTCACAAGGGACTACACTCCTTCCCTGCCAATAATCCTGATTTTGCAAAAGAAAGCTTTAACGCAGGATGGACAGAACTAATCGGGACGTTGCTTAAGAATTTTGTTGAGAAGTAAGGTAGCTGCCTTCAGGAGTGTAGGCTTTCTGCTTTATTTAATTCAAAACTTAATGTTTCAGCATCCTGTGGTCGACAGGATACTGAAACACGAGTGAAGTCGCAAAGTTTATGCTTTTTCTTCTGATTTTTAAGGCAACATGACCTCAAAAAAGATATGCCGTTACTCATTACCCGCAGCTTTTACATAAAAATCTCCTTTATAAAGATAATATCATCAGTAGGGATCTGATAAGTAATATATTCTGCTGTCAATATAGTGAGCGCTACTACCTTGTATTGAAGTGTACCGCACTTTTCTCTTGTTCTTCCCACCAATCTGCCTATAAATTTAGGTCCGAGTATTCTGTATAAATTGCTTTCCTTTTCTAACACAGCTTCAACTTTCTTGTTGTTAAGCTCTTCTGATAGTTTTTCAAGATCCATTTTTATTGTTGATTTCTGTTTCATTGATAACGGATGAAGGTAGTTTTATATTCTAATATTTTTTTTCTTTTTTTAGGAATCCGCCTATCATAAGGTCGGTCAGCCCTGTATATTACAATCGTACTGCAAGGTCATTTCTAAATCAGTTTGTTCAATTTTAACATTGCCCAAAAGTACCTTTAAGACAAATTGTCCTTTAAAATATGTCATAATTTCAATTGGCATAAAGCTTGTTTTTTCTTAAATAATTTGTAAAACACTTAAAAAAAGGAGGTAAGTATGACAATAATCAGAAGATTAAATGATCTGCCTACTCAAATAAACCGCACTTTAGGCAGGGATTCGGCAGAATTGTTTGGATGGAACGCTTATGTAGGTTCTACAGTTCCGGCTGTTAACATTCTAGAAACCAATGATGAGTTTGAAATAGAAGTTGCAGCGCCAGGCTACACAAAAGAAGATTTCAAAGTAGAACTTCAACAAGACAAGCTTATCATCTCAAGCAGCAAGGAGCCAAAGGTACAACACGGTAATGACATCAAATACACTAAACGTGAATTTGACTACGGTAATTGGGAGAGGATTTTCACTTTGCCAAATACAGTTCAAACCGATAATATTATCGGGCATTATGAAAATGGCATTTTAAGCCTTTCTGTTCCAAAAAAAGAGGAAGCAAAGGTTAAACCGCCTAAAACAATAGAAATTAAATGATAGGAGACAATTGATTTTTCATTGCCTCTCAATTATTAATGTTTAAACTATTAAAAAAGGAGGAGTTATGTCTTTAATAAGAAGATCCAATGATTTTTTCCCTAGTTTTTTTGATGGCTTTGGGAAAGATTTTTTTGACGATTTGATGCCCTTCAATTCTAATCAGTCCCTTCCGGCTGTGAATATAATGGACAAGGAAAATGAATATAGAATTGAAGTGGCTGCTCCAGGACTGAAAAAGGAGGACTTTAAGGTTAATATGGAGGGCAACATTCTGACTGTGCAATCAGAAAAGGAAACCAGGAAAGAAGAAAATAATGAGAAATATGCACGAAGAGAATTCGGCTATAGCTCATTTACCAGATCATTTACCTTACCTGAGGGTACGGATGCAGAAAACGTAAATGCTTCTTACAATGATGGCATTCTATCCATCCAAGTTCCAAAAAAAGAAGAAGCTAGAAAGAAAGTCCCAAAACAAATTGCAATAGCTTAAGCAAAGCAAAAGGCCTGGGTTTAAACTCAGGCCTCTTTATTATTTTCGTATTTCGTTATTCTAAACTATTCCCTGAGCAATCATCGCATCTGCAACTTTTACAAAACCGGCAATATTCGCTCCTTTTTCATAATTAATATAGCCTTCATCTTCACGGCCATACTTCACGCAAGCATAATGGATTTGTTCAATGATTTGTTTAAGCTTACCATTTATTTTTTCCCGACTCCATGAATAACGAAGTGAATTCTGGCTCATCTCTAAACCTGAAACAGCTACCCCACCAGCATTAGCGGCCTTACCTGGAGCATATAAAATCCTGGCTTCTTCAAACACATGAATGGCTTCCGGAGTAGAAGGCATATTTGCACCCTCTGCTACGCAATAGCAGCCATTTTCTACCAAAGTACGTGCATCATTTCCATCCAATTCATTTTGTGTGGCATTTGGAAAAGCGATATCACATTTTATCCCCCATGGCTTTTTACCTTCAAAAAACTCACACCCAAATTTATTTGCGTATTCTTTTATTCTCCCTCTCCTTACATTTTTAAGATCCATAATATAAGCCAGCTTTGCCGAATCAATTCCCTGAGGATCATATATAAAACCTTCGGAATCAGACATGGTAAGTACTTTAGCGCCCACCTCTATACACTTTTCAACAGTATATTGGGCCACATTACCTGAACCGGAGATGACGACGTTCTTCCCTGCGAGACAGTCAGCGCGATATTTCAGCATTTCTTCAGCAAAATAAACCACACCATATCCAGTAGCTTCCGGACGTATCAAGCTTCCCCCCCATTCATGTCCTTTGCCGGTAAGCACACCGGTAAATTCGCCCTTTATGCGTTTATATTGGCCAAAAAGAAAACCGATTTCCCTGGCACCAACGCCGATATCTCCGGCAGGGACATCAATATCAGCACCTACGTGACGGTACAGCTCAGTCATAAAACTTTGGCAAAATTTCATTACTTCGGCATCAGACTTTCCTTTGGGATCAAAATCCGAACCCCCTTTACCCCCACCCATTGGAAGACCGGTAAGGCTGTTTTTGAACACTTGTTCAAAAGCCAAAAATTTAAGTACGCTTAAATTAACTGAAGGATGAAACCGTAATCCTCCTTTATATGGACCAATTGCACTGTTCATTTGTATCCTGAAACCCCTGTTTATTTCCACCTCTCCTCTATCATTGAGCCATGGCACCCTAAAAATTATTACTCTTTCAGGCTCAGCAATCCTCTCCAGGATTTTATTCGTTTTATACTTTATGTGTTTTTCAGTAAATGGAATTATCGATTCAGCTACTTCGAATACCGACTGCAAAAACTCGGGTTCATTAGCATTACGAAATTCAATCTTCTGCATAAATTCATTAACCAGTGCATCCATTCTTTTTTGATAATATTAAAAACATGAAAAAAAACACAATATTAAACCCCAAAAAGTAGATTTGCTTTACTTTTATGTGGTTTTCCTATAAAAATCGTAAGAAAATTTGGCTGAAGATTAAATTTTCACAACAAAAGGCAACTAAAATACTAATTCTTTAAGAATTTCTTCCGTGGTTAATAAAATTATCATAGAAAATGGCAGCCTCAATTATTTCCCATTTCAGAAGGCGTTTTACCATATACTTCCTTGAAACATTTTATAAAATAGGATACGCTGTTGAAACCAACCTCATAAGACACTTCAGAAGTATTGCCAAATTTATTTTTTATAAGTTCCGATGCTCGCTTTAATCTGATGTTCCTTATAAACTCGCTGGTGGACTGATCAATCAAGGCTTTTAATTTTCTGTGAAGCTGTGAACGGCTCATACCTATTTCTTTTCCAAATGCATCTACACTGAAATCGGGGTTTGACATGTGTTTTTCAATGATGGCCATACATCTGTTAAGAAAATTTTCATCCACGGAAGTGATGGCGATTTCTGACGGCTGAAGGGTAATTTCCCGGGTAAACCTTTTCCTTAATTTTTCTCTTTGATGGATCAGATTTTTAACTCTTACCTGCAACTCTTTCAGATGAAAAGGCTTTGTAATATAGTCATCAGCGCCTGTTTCAAAACCCTCCAGTTTGCACTCCTGGCTTGCTTTAGCTGTCAATAATATCACGGGAATATGGCTGGTTTTTTCATTGGTTTTCAAAAGTTTACACAACTCCTGTCCATCCATTTCGGGCATCATAATGTCGGAGATCACAAGATCAGGAATATTTGTTTCTGCCGCAGTCAATCCACTTCTTCCATTTTCTGATTCAAGTATGACATACTCCTTTCCAAATGCACTTTTGATGTAGTCCCTTATTTCATGGTTATCTTCAACTATTAAAACAATCGGTTTTTCCTTTGGTTTTAGATGGTTGAAGTTTGGAGAATGATTCTCGGAAGCAGGCTCGTCATTAATAACAGAGGCACCAATTACACCATTGTTTTCTGATTGCAAAACAACGCAGTTTTTAACAGTAAGCATCTGGTTATTATAGCTTTTTTCCAATTCTTTTATTTCAATTGGGAATTGCAAAAGAAATACCGACCCTTTGCCTTCATTGCTCCTCACAGTTATCTTTCCATGAAGAAATGAAACCAACTCCTTCAATAATGCCAGTCCGATTCCTGTTCCTTCATAAGCTTTAGAAACATTATCTACCTGGTAGTAGCGGTTAAAAATCTCACCTATTTTTTCCTCAGGAATTCCGATGCCATCATCTAAAACCTGCAAAAACAACTCGTTTTCGTTAAAGTCAACGGATACTTCTACCGATCCTCCTTCCCTTGTAAACTTTAAGGCATTTGAAAGCAGGTTATTCAAAATTTTCTCGAGCTTATCTTTATCAAAAGAGGTAATAAGCTTTTCGGCCGTTGTTAAAAAATGAAGCTCTATGCCTTTGCTAACCGCTAAGGAAGAAAATGACATGGTACAGGTACGGAGGAAACGAACAATATCTCCTTCCTCCAATTGAAGCGTTATGTTCCCCGACTCAAGTTTGGAAAAGTCCATCAACTGATTGATCAACTCAAGAAGCCTTTGAGCATTTCTGCTGACCATATCAAGATTCCTCTTAATTTCTTTTTCTCCTATTGTATCTGACAAAGAGGTGGCCGTCTCAAGGGGGCCTAGAATTAAGGTAAGGGGAGTTCGGAACTCATGGGACACATTGGTGTAAAACCTTGTTTTTATCTGATCTATTTCCTGAAGTTTTTTCGATTCAAGCCCTTTTAGCTTAAGCTCGTTCTGAAGTTTTTCCCTATGGGTAAAGTATTTCCAAATCAGGTAAATGGTGCCAGTTGTCAAAAGGAAATAGATTAAATAAGCGAACCAGGTTTTATAAAACGGTGGATGAATTACAACCTGAAGGGAGGTTCCTGTTTCATTCCAGACACCATCATTATTGGAGCCCTTAACTCTAAAGACATACTTTCCGGGATTGAGATTGGTGTAGGTAGCTATTCTTTTAGTACCAGAATAAATCCAATCTTTATCAAATCCTTCCATTTTATAGGCATACTTATTTTTTTCGGGAAGAGAATAATTCAGCGCAGCAAACTCGAAGGAGAAGACATTTTGATTGTGTAAAAGTTCTATTTTTTTAGTCAGGGAAATTGGAAGTTTTAGGTAGTAATTGATAGAATCAATTTTGTTTTCTACCGCAACAGATTTGTTAAAGATTTGAAAATCAGTAAACACTATAGGCGGAATCGTTTTATTTTCTTCCAGATCTTCAGGGTAAAAATGATTAAAGCCCTTCATGCCGCCAAAGTATAATTTCCCATACTTATTCTTAAAAGCAACAAAAGGATTAAACTCATTATGAATCAGACCATCTTTTGTAGTATATGTTTTTATTTTTCCAGTTTCGGGGTTAAGGACGGCAAGGCCTTTATTAGTACTTATCCAAATATCACCCTTCTTATCCTCGAGCAGGGCAACAACCTCATTATTGGGCATCCCATTGTTCTCATCATATATTTTTGTGATTTTTTTTGAATGTTTGTCTACTAAAAATAATCCTCTACCTGAAGGGGCCACCCAAAGATTTCCAATTCTATCTTCAATAATTGAACTGATTCGTGCTTCCAGAGGCTTACCTTCATGCTCCAATCCATATTCTGTAATTTTTCTTGTGGTAAGGTTTAATTCTCCTACAATTCCTTTTTTACCGGCCATCCAAATGTTATTGCTCAACCCTGGAAAAAGGCAATAAATAACCCTTAGATTCTTACTGGTCGTGATGTCTTCTATTTGGTTTGTCAGAGGATCTACCGCTTTCAAACCCTTACCTGAGGAGACCGCGTAGATTTTGCCGTCTTGTCCATTTAGAAGGGTATAGCCATTTGGAAATTCAAATTGCATTACAAATTTTTGCTTTTCCTGCGAAAACTTGCTCAGCCCTGCATGTGGATGTACGGACCATATATTTCCATAATTATCTTCAACCAGGCTGAATTGAAAAAAAGTTTTATTGTTAAAATTCTTTACCTTATTGGTTGAAGGATCCCACCGGGTAACTCCCTTGGAACCGTTTACAAACCAAACTATCCCATTCTTATCCTCAATAAGGCTGGTAAGATTATCAGAATAATAATCATGGTAAGTTTCAAATTTGTTGACCGAGCCATCAAATTTATTAACTCCTCCGCCATATCCTCCTATCCACATGATACCAGTGTTATCCCGATAAATTGACATTAAATCATCGGTATTGATAGAGCTTGGGTCTAATAGATCTTTCTTATAAAAAGTAATTTTCGTCCGTTCTTTATTGATAATCGCGAGACCTTTACCGAACGTACAAACCCACAAGTTTTGATAGACATCTTCCGAAAGATCATAAATCGGGGTATCTTCAAATTCCTTGAAAGGAAAGTCGACAGTATACTTGGTGTCTTTCTCATTTAACTTGCTGAGTCCCATTTCACTGGCAATCCAAATTGCACCGCTTTTGTCTTTAAAAGAAGCGGTGAGAACAGGTAAATCTTTTTTATTCTGTAAACCTATTTTTTCAAATTTTCCGGTAGAATCAATTTTTTGTATGCCTGAAACCGTTACAATAAATAACTCATTTTTATGGACAAAAAAATCCTTTATAATATTGGCAGCTTTATTCTTCTCATTGAAATACTCTGCTTTAAAAACTTCAGTTTTATTGGTCCTTTTGTTTAAGAAAATTATTCCTCCGCCATTAGTCCCGAAATAAAGATTTCCTGCAGGATCTTCATAAATAGAATTGATACTAACTACTGGGTCTCCATCACGAGGTTTAATCACTTCAAAAGTTTCCTTCTTCCTATTGAATTTATTGATTCCACCTATAATAGTTCCCACCCATAAAATGGAATCCCTATCTTCATATAGGGATGAAATGTAATTGGAAGATAAAGAAGTTGAGTCATTCGGAATATTTTTATAAATCTTGAATTCATATCCATCATATCTGTTTAAACCCAGGGCGGTTCCAAACCAGATAAAGCCTTTTTTATCTTTAAGAATGCAATTTACCGTACTTTGAGAGAGGCCATCATCTGTAGTAATTTTCTCAAATTTTATAGGCTTCTCCTGAGAATAAACAAACAACCCTTGCCAAAATGAAATGATAAAAACTGCTGCTGTACGGATGTGCTTCACTTTTTCCGAAAATAATATTAGGTGTAATTTATATGACGAGGGTAAGTATATAATGGAGTATTAATATGAATGAAGAACAAATTAAAGAAAAATTGAAAAATTCAAGGGAGTTTCAGTAAATATTTTGAGGTCCTATTCCCATAAATATACTTTTTGAAAATGATGGAGCAATAATCTGTTCAAAATTCTCTATATGATAAAGGTTTAGAATTGATTTATTCCATATAATCAATAATGGCGCAATTAAAACAGTAACCTGTCTGAGGTTCAAAATCAAATTCTAAGGTATTCGAATAAGTGCTGTTAGGGACAGAGAAATTTTTTAATTTAAGAGGAATATCGCCTGCTGAATCCTTATAGACCGCCGTAATCTTGTATTTCCCAATGGGAATATCAGGAAGTTTTGAATAGGAGTCTGTCCGAGGCTGACCTGGCTTCATTTTTATAATAGAACCTTCAGAACCGTCAATAAGTGGTCCTTCGGGTGTTAGAGTAAACTCAATATTTTCGGGATCATAAATACTACTTTCTATGCCTTTATTTATTTCAATTGTACCACCATAGTAACCAGAAGATGTATCAGGCTTTTTACCCGTTATTTTCCATTGGAAATTCCTCACGGCACCATCCTGGGTGAATCCCTCATTACTATCAGGATGTAATTCGATTTTATATTGTTTTCCATTATAAGTTTTCTTGAGTTCGGCATAGGCAAAAAATGTCCCGAAGCCTAATTTGATTTTATAGTTTCCATCTGCATCAGTAGTACCGACATAGTTGGAATTATATAGATAAGTATTGTCAATAACGATTTCAACACCACTCAAAGGATTACCTTCAGTATCCGTAACCTTACCGGCTGCATACCCTTTTGCCGGATTAGAACTATCCGGCACTGGTCCATCATCTTTGGGACAACCGGTAAGAATGTATAATGCAAGAAATAGCGGAGAGAGTCTTAAGAAGATTTTTTTCATTTGTTTGAATATTTTTTAATTATTCAAAAGTAGAAAGTGACGCAATTTCAGAATATCTTATATGTTGCAATTCATATCAGTAATGTTGTAAAACATATTATCTGATAATCCATGGCTGTTACTAAAATGAATGTCTTTATTTTATCCCCTCAAGACTATTCGCCTTTCTTCCCAACTCTTTGATATATTCGATGAGCAAGGGAAATTCCTCCTCTTTTATCAATCCCTCAAAAGTGGGCATTCCTGTAGCAGGCGGTGGATTTCTGATGAAGGATACCAAATCATGGTCAGAGTATTTATCAAAAGCCTTTGTAAGATCAGCTACGCCCTTTCCTGTCTTTCCATGGCAGGCTGAACAGGAATATCTTTCATATACAACCGAACCGTTTAATCTTGCGGATGTTTCTTGCTTCCTTCTTTCAATTGAATTTTTAACAGCAGGAATGCTTTTAAGGTATTTATAAATTGCCTCCGATTCCTCATTAGAAAGATAGGGATAGAGAGGCATTGGATAAGACAAAACCTTATTTTTTCTGGTAATTCCTTCTTTCAATGCTCTTGAAAATTCCAGCGCTGACCACATTCCTATTCCAGTTTCTTTATCAAAGGTCAGATTAGGAATTCTGATTAATCTTCCATCAGCGCCTTTTACCTTGTTCCCGCCGGCAAGATATCCTTTGGAATTTTCGGGGTTAATTTTATCTATTTTTAAAAAGTTTGAGGAATGGCATTCATAACATCCCATAACATCCACTAAATATTTCCCTAAAGCCACTGTATCATATTTGGAAGGACGCAAAATATTTTTTCCAGAAAATTCAACAGGCTTAAAGATGTGATTAACAGCAATTTTACCAGGCAAAGTATACCTTGTTTTTTCTTGTTTTACTCCTGATGACGCAACTAATGGATCCTCAGATTTTAGAAATATTATTATAGATTCTATATCAATATCAGCCAGATTAGGTTTCACCATAAAAGGGGAAAATCCTCCGTCTTTTTTGATTCCTGTTTTAAGTAAAAATTTTAGTTCTGAGGGAGTATACCCTTTAATACCGTTTATAGAATCATTGGTTATGTTACTTGCATAAACTTTACCGATCACTCTGGGAATGTCTAGCATACGCTTGCCGGACAAACTCTTTGAATCGTGGTCATAATGGCATGGCCCGCAAAGATTCATTGTTAAAAACTTCCCGTTGTTCAACAGTTCAGGATTAGCGCTAATTTTCATCTCCACTTTCTCCACCGGATAGTTTTTCTGACAGGAAAAGGTAAATAGAAAAGAAAACAGTAATCCCGGAAAAATCCTCTTCATCAATTAAGGTTATTGAAATAGTTATTTACCAACTCTTAAAGCTGCATTGCTTTTAGGAGGAAAAGCGGGAGAAATTGAGTTCCATTCCATCGTCATCTCATAAATAGGTTCCGGGTCATTAATCACTTCCCCTCCATGCACTAGTCCTGATCTTGTAGGCGCTTTTTCTTCTAATTTATCTCCTTTAATGATGAAATTTTGATCGAATGAAAGATTGATATTTCGGAATTTCTGAGGAAGAGGAGCAAAAGCAATTTCTTGATTTACTGGATTATCAGTGGGTACACCATCACAAACTGATCTATGAAGGAAGAAGGAGGGCGCCTTTTTTAATATTCCCGGAGATATTGCTTTGATTGTAATGCCTGATGCGGACAACTCAGCCTGTGCAGTAAAATTTTCCCCTAAAGGATTTCCATTGAGCGGATCAAAGAAAGCGACTTCGCCCTTAAGATCTGTCCATGTAACAGTACTGGTATGAGTGCAACCTACGGTAAAAGTATGGTTAGCAGTACCACCCATAGAATATACTACTTTAGAGTCTTTTGCGACTAATACCTGGAAACCATTATTAGGGATTGTTACAGGGTCAACTCCTGCATTTTCCCTGTATTTTAACAAATCTGCACGTATGTGAATATGGAATGTCATCTCTTCCATCATTGTTCCTTCGGAAGGTCTTTTATACTTGAGTGGTATCCTCCATTCAGAAAGCGTTCTTGGATGGCTTTTATGCTCCCTTACTTTAACGATTACGTCCCCGGCAGACCCTTTTCCCGAAGATGCTATTTTACAGACAATCGCTTCTTCCGTCCACGAAAAAACTTCTACCGGAACCCCATCAATGGTAACCTCCCGGTTTCCTGCGCCTAAATCCTCCCCAAAAGACCCGGATATATTGAGAAAATCTGAAAGCTCATTAATCTGAAGGTAGGCTATACTTGGTCTTAAAAGTGTGGTACTTCCTTCACCTTCGCGGTAGGTAAGAAAAGCAAACCTGCTTGGATCTTCATCGCTTGCACGGGATTTTCCCAAATCCTTTTTCAAAATATCGGCAAAAACAGAGGGTACATCAAAAGCCCTTTGTTTGGGATACTCCGGCTTTGCCACGTCATATGGATAATTTGCTCCCAGAAGACGATCAAAAACATAGATGGAGGTAGCATAGGCATCTGCATTTACTACATTATCTGTCGACCCAAAGAAAGTGCCGGTATAGTTAGACTTTTTAAGGAAGGCAAACTGAAAATCTCCTTCCGTAAAACTATGGCACATATCCAGGTACATAAATGCATTGTTGGTAAAAGACATGTGTTCCTCTACAAATTTTGCAGTGATCCCATAATGTGTTTCTGCCTGAACCCTACCGTCAGGACCCAGGTTGTGAGATGCAGAAAAAATGGTCAGCTTTCCTTTTCCATACTCTTTCTTATATTTTTTTTCATTCGCTGTAGTTACGCTATCTGATGTGTAGACAGAATATACATTAAGACCATCTTTTGTTTTTACAAACCCTCCATGTGATGAAAAGTAAAAAGTACCCACGTTCTTAATTGTTTTCAGATTGTCGATAGTGCCATCCAGCAGTTGAACGTCATAGCCTTTTTCATCATAAAGCCGCTTGATAACATTTCTTCCTCTTTGGGCAGAAGGGAAAGAAGTTCCTAATGAATTCAATAAGTAAACTTTATTGTTTTCAGGAAGACCCACCCTTGCTGAAGAGTTTGAAGAACTTGTATTCTCCTTCCTCTCTTCCGGTGATTCTAATTCAATATCAACAACAGGATCGCCCAAGGGTTGATTGTTTGCAATTATATAATCCATGCCGTCGGTAAACCTTGCCCACACATTATCTCCTTCTATAGAGTACCCGACTTCTTCAATTTCTTTAAATGTCTTTAAATGATCTTGGATCAGTTGATAGGCCGCAGCCTTATCTTCCCAGTTTAAAGTGTTCAGTAAATTGTTTACGCTTGTCACAAGCTCTACTCTTTTCTCCGGGCTTATTTCTGTTGCCGGGGAACCGTTATTTTCCTCATCATCTTTTTTACAGGAGAAGATTATTAGAGAAACAATAAACAGGTATGTTAAAAATCGCGCAATATTTGATTTTTTCATTTTCACTTTTGCTATGGATGGAACAGGATAATTCCACAAAAGTAGAAACAGGGCGACGTACTCATACAAACAGATGTTGCAAATGATATCTATAATGTTGCATGGATTAAAGAATTCGATAAAAAATGGGTTTGCAATAGAAGAAGATGACTGGATACAACAAAAAAGGAGACTTTAGAATGAAGCAACAAACTATGAAGTCCTGCGGCAGGGATTGAAGTGGAAAGCCCGAAGCGGGTTAAGCTAGAGGGTTGACGGACTTGTAACGTAAAGCCCGCCCGGCCGCCCTGATGTTAAATTGTTAATTCCGTGAGCGATATCAGCAATGACCTTCATTTAAAGGATGTCATCGCTCCCCTTAATATGTTTTCTGCTTTAATTTTATTATTCTCTGGTAGGCTTCTTCTATTCTGTTCTCACTAATTGCGCCTTCCTCGACGAGTTTTTTAATTACGGCATGGATTTCAGAGGCTGTAGTTCTGTCTGAGAGGTTTACGTTGTTACCGAATACCAGCACATCCACACCGGCATTGATTGCCATTTTAACAGAAGTTTCCAATCCGTAATTTTTGCTTATCGCATACATCTGCATATCGTCGGAAAACACTACGCCTTCAAATCCCAATAGTCCTCTTAATATTGTGGTGGTTATGGTTTTAGATAATGTAGAAGGAATACAATCTACATCCAGGTGACAGTTGATTACATGGCAGGAAACTATGGCATCGCAAGATCCGGATTCAATAATTTTTCTGTAGGGAATCAGTTCTGAGAATTGCCATTGATTGGTTACATCCACGAGTCCTTTATGGGTATCTGACGAGGAACTTCCATGTCCGGGAAAATGCTTTAAAGTGGTTTTAATTCCATTTTTATGATGGGCTTTAATGAATGCAAGCGCATGCTGAGTGACCATTTCAGGATCATCGGAGTAGCTTCTTTCTACTTTTGCAATGATGGGATTATTGGGATTTATCGCCACGTCTACGGCTGGGGCAAAATTCATGTTAATTCCTAAATCAGCCAGTTGTGCAGCCAACCTGTCGGCATAGAAAAAGGTAGAATCCATATTGGAAAGATTGCCAAGGTAAGCGGCTGAAGGCATTGCTACAAACCCGTATTTTTCTTTTAACCTGTGAACTTTCCCGCCTTCTTCATCAATGGAGATAAAAAGAGGTGTTGATGTTTCTGCCTGGAGGTCTGAAATTAGCTTTTTAAGATTTTCATAAGAATTACTGTTTGAAATATTCTTTTCAAACAGTATAATTCCCCCCATTTTATTGGCATTAAGTTCTTTCCGAAGAGGATCGGTTGAGGATAGCGATTTCCTCTCATTTATTCCCATCATGATCATCTGCCCGATTTTGTCGTCCAGGCTGGGAGAAGGAACTTCCTCTTTTAAAGTTGAATAATGATCAAAAAGAGCCTTTGCTATTTCCGCAATGATCCTTTCATTTGTTTCTTCATTTTCTTTGGAATTGGTAACAAAAACAGCAACAGCTAAGTGTTTCCCATCGGGAAGGGTAATAATACCGGCATCATTGACGGCGGCAGTAACGCCCTTCTTGTTTGTACCGGATGTGCCTGTTTTGTGGGCCACTTCAGTTCCTTCAGGCAACAGTCCTTTAATTCTGTTAACTCCGGTGTTTGTCTCCGCCATTATCTTCCATAAAAAATCGCGGCTTGTTTTGGAGAGCATATTGGTTTCATAAAACCTCTTAAGCAAACGTGCAGTAGTATATGTTGTACTCCAATTTGTAAATTGCGCATCCCATTCTTCATGCATTTCCTCTTCAGTTGCTGCTATGGAAATGTCTTTAATTCCCAATCCCTTGATGTAGGCATCGACTTTATCTGTACCTCCCAATAACCTGAATAAGATATCTGCTCCGTTGTTATCACTTTGAGAAACTGTATAAGTCAGCAACTCTCTTATCGGAACTTCAACATTTCCTTTGGGATACTTTTCTCTTAGCGGACTCCAGGTATCAGGCAATAAATCCTTTTTCCTGACCAATATTTTCTGATCGAGTGAAAATTTCCCTTTGTCTACCTGATTGAGTACTGCCAGTGCAAGGTGAAATTTGTACACACTTTGCATCGGATAATGCTTGTTTCCATTGATGGTAAGGGTGTCATTGTCTTCAATTCTAATAACGGCAACACCGACTTCTGCTTTTTTTGATTTAATGATGCGCTCGATTTTTCCACGAAGGTCATTATTTTGAGAAAAAGCGCTGCTGGAAAAGATTAGAAGAAAAAAGAAAGGTATTAATAAATTGGTACTGAACGGGCTGGTTTTTATCATTTTTCTTATTTAGGAATCCTCTAAAACGGGTTACTTAGTAAATTGGTATAAGTTGAAAAGATTGAAGCCGGAAGATTGAAGTTGGAAGAAAAATATAGATTTTTTGATTTAAACTTCCTCTTGAGTATTAACATCCATTTTCAAAATATTTTAAAAATAGTAAAGTTTTTTATTCTAGTTCAATTTTCTGAAAAAGCTTAAACAATGGTATCGTTAAAAAATCATTAACTCCCGGGATTATCGGATCAGGAACAAGTAGCTTATTTAATTTATAAAACTAACCTTCCGCCTTATACTGCGGTTTATACAATGCCTCCTGGAGTTTGGAGAAACTTAAGGGTTTATTGATATACCCTTCTATGTTATATTTTTGGGCGCTTGAGATATCCCTCGGGGAGATGGAAGAAGAAAGTATGACAATTTTCACTGGTGGTTTTTCCGGAATTTTATCAAATGCTTCCAGAAACTCGAATCCATCCATAATGGGCATATTGATGTCAAGTAAAATGAGGTCAGGAAAACTTTTAATTTCGAGACCAGCGTTTATTTTGTCCAGCGCCTCCATTCCATTATTGGCCACCTCTACTTCCGACATCAGGCATCTCTTTATTAAATCTTCATGAAGAAAGTTGGCAACGGGATCGTCATCAACTAAGAGTACTTTTTTCATTTTTTAAGGTTTGGCTGTAAGTTGAAGGTCAAGATCAAATGTAAAAAAGTCAGTACATAACTTCTAAAATTATTGACAAGAAATGAGTGAGACATAATTAGGACAAAACCAGAAGGCTGAGAAGATTGGAATTGAAAAGAAGAAGATGTAAAAATCGGTAAAATGAAGTCCAGCTATAGGAGGGTTTAATAGTAAGCGTTACGGAATTATAAAAGAATTGACAACTTCCAAAAGTTATCAAATCTGCTTCATAAAAAAGAGGGCCAACTTAGCGGCCCTCCTTTTATCTAATTTATCTAGGGTTAATAATTACTCTTTGTAAACTTTCTCGACCTTGGTTGTACCTTCACTGGTGACTCTAATTAAATATCCACCAGAAGCCAGATCTGCCATATCTATTTCTTTTTCTCCATTAGACAGCGATGCTTTTTTCACAACATTTCCGGAGAAATCCAACACCTGAACACTAGCGCTTTCATTAAAAGCATTACTGATGTTTAATTTGTTGATTACAGGGTTTGGATAGAACAAGGTAGTCGCAGGAACCTTTTCTATAGAAACTTCTTCGGGCGCTAATCGAGCGTTCAGATTATTTGTCAGGTGAAATCTATTGATATTAAATCCGCCTGTACCTGTGGCTAAGCCAATAGCATAAGACCCTGCGGGTAAATAAACATTATGACTGACTGAGGTCCAATTTTGCCATCCGCCGGTATTGGGAATAGAAACTGTTCCAAGCAACGTCTGACCATTATCCTTTTCCAACTTTAAACTTTTTCCACTATTTGGACTAGATACTCTGTAAGACACTTTGTAGGTTCCACTTGTAGGGATGTTAACATTATAAGCCATCCAGTCTCCGGCATCAATCCATCCCACATTCAATCCGCCTTCCGAACAACCTTCAGTCTGTATTCCGGACATTGCTATGTAACTTTCAGCTTCAATGGTTTGGGAGAAAGTAGAAGCACCTGCCTTATAAACTCTTACATAATCCACTGCCATGGTAGCAGGCAATCTGCTTTCATCCACAGTTTGTCCGGGGAAATTTCCGGCTACCGCCAAATTCAGAATAAAATACATTGGTCTGTGGAATTCTTCCGTACTATTTACACTATTGGCAATACTAACAATATGATATTGAGCGCCATCTATAAACCATCTAATGTCATTTGCATTCCAGTCTACTCTGTAAGTATGATAATTAGCAGGAGAAGTACCGGGACTATTTGATCCATAAGTTGCATAACCGTTTGGTCCTTGCCAGTGAATTGTTCCAAATACTGTAGCATCGTTATTTATATGCTCCATAATGTCTATTTCACCACATGATGGCCAACCTACAGAACCAATATTTGTTCCTAACATCCAGAATGCAGGCCAAAGACCTTGTCCCATAGGAAGTCTCATTCTTGCTTCCATCCTACCATATTTAAATGATTTTGGAGAAGAGCTTCCATTGGTTATCAATCTTGAAGAAGTATAGGGCATTCCTCCTACATTTTCCTTTTTCGCAGTTATTATTAGTTCACTTCCGGTAGCATAGGCATTATTGGGTTGATAATATTGTTTTTCATTATTCCCCCAGCCGCCTCCGCCGATCTCGTGACGCCAGGCATTACTTATACTTCCGTTGAACTCGTCAGACCACACCAGATTATAAGTCTGCGCATTTGAGTTGAAATTCACTAATGCTAATAGCACAATGACGATATTAAAAAAACCAGTAGTTGTTGCTTTCATAAGGGTATGTTTTGGGTGATTGTTGTTTTGGTTTAAAATTTTTACTGTCTGTAAATTTTTAGGGTAGATTAATTCAGGGTAGAATGATGCTTTAAGAATCGCTACCGGGTAGCTTAAGATTCTATTTATTATTCTCCGTATTATTTTCATTTTATGAATGTTTTTGTAAAAGGGTTTCTCCTACTTCATCCATATTGATTCCGAACGCACTTTTGCCTATTTAGTCAATAAATTTCCATGTAATAAACAGGCAATAAAATTCACTTTTATAGTCAGAACAATTATCTAGTATAAAGATTAAATATAATATTTTAAATAATATATCGAGGAAATTTTGTATACTCAGGTGTCACAAAAGAAAATAAAGGTTAAAAAATCTGAAAGGACATAATGTAATAATCAATTATTAAATTAACTTTTATAAACCATTTAGAAGGATTGAAATTGGGAATGATTTACCATTTTGAGATGCATTTCAAGTTTTACTCTTGAATTTTCAAAAAAAAAGGGTCGTCAAAGACGCCCTCCTTTTTCTTTTACAAAGACTATTAGAATATTCATTAAAAACCCTCTTCCTAATAGTTTATTATCTATATGATTTAAATTATTAAAAGCATGGGAAAAACTTCTCTTAACCTCATTTCAATTGAATCACCTTTTCCTCCATCATTTACTTTTAATAAATCTTCTGCTTGCCCTGTGACCATTTTTTGTAATGACCAGGGTATAAATACCTGGACGCAGAATAGAAATATTAAGGCTTTGGGAATTAATATCAGAAACCGAAAGCTCTTTAATTCCTAAAGAATTGATGATCGTTACTACAGCACCTGATAGATCTTCAGATGAAGCAATGTTTAACGTACCTTCTGCCGGATTTGGAAATAGCTCAAGATTAATTTTTGCTTTACCATCAAGTGTTTGCTGTTTAGCTTCTGGCGCTGAGATCCTTGCTCCTTGTGAAACGGGAATCAACTGCCATTGACCGGACAATTGGTCTCCTGCAGTCCATTGTTGCAAGGTCTTTCCCTGGGATTTACTCATATCTTTTACCTCGATCAACTTATTACTGTGGCTGGCAATTAACCGGTAATAGCCGTCTCCTGTACTTTGCACATAAAACTCCTGACTGCTTCGGCCTGCAAAAGTATTTTGCACAATCTTGGTTCCTTCATTAACCGAACTTTGATATACTTCAAGCGCCTTTCCGCTATTTACTGCTACTATTCTGTAGACGCTGCTCCCAAGGTAGGTGAAGGTAAATTGTTGATTGGTTTGTCCATTATTCGGCCATTGATCGATATTTGCGCCATCCGAAGTACTATTCCAGGCGACATCCATATTTAATCCACTGTAGCGATTCTTTAAATAATAAGTTCCGTTGAGATTTGTCGGAGAAGCGATTCTCACCTTCATGGAAGAGATCCTGTCATTAAATCCATTGCTTGTGAGACAATACACATCGTTTTCTGTACTGAAAGCGCTTCCCTGGAAGTTGTCGTTTTCCCATCCTATAACTAAACTACCTGGATTAATTTTCATAGAAGAAATGCTGTTCTCACCAATTCCTTTAGCCTGAAGTTCACTTAAGGTGTATTCTCCTGGTCCGAGATTCGCAGAGGTTCCGGTATATGGACAATCATTGAAAACTGTTGCATAAATCGGAGTACTGTGCAGCTCAAACCAATTTATATTGGCTATAGTAAGTGCATCGGATTTTCTTGTAATTACATAAACATTGTGTACCCCACTCGCTCCTGTTACCGGCAAATTCATGGTTTTATAGGTTTCCCACCCACCGCTGCTGGTTACGGTAAGAATACCAATTATAGGCCCTTGAGAACTTCCTAAACGAAATTCAACTGTTCCTCCGGTATTAACGGTAGCTAACCGGACATCAATACTGGAGGTTTCGGCTCCAAAGTCTACATTGTTGTACACCAGATAATTGACACTTTTGGTAGAGACAAATGTTCCTCCTCCTTCGTCTGTGCATTCTCCTAAGCTTATTCCCGTTTGTTTGCCATAATATTCAGCCTGGATTCTGGTGGAAGGATCTTGTCTTGGCAGAATGGTAATTTCGCTTGCAAAACCATTTACATCGGTAATGTTCATTTCCTCCAAGGTTGCTGCAGGACGCGTATTCCCCTGAACATAAATATTCTCCAAAGTCACTCCCCTGATGTAAGAAGAACTGCTGTATCCTTTGATCATACTTGGAGCGCCTCCTCTTTCTCTAAGGGTAATGTTCCTGACGTTAACATTGGTAACAGGTCCGCCGCCATCACCATCAAGATTTTTTACAAATAACTCAAGCCATTGAGGACCAAGACCGCAGGTATTGTCTACATTTTGAATATAGATGTTATCGAAAGTAACATTGTTTACGGAATGATTGCCATAACTATAATCGATGGCCAGTCCGCGTGCGCAATTGTAAATTGCACTGTTTTTGAAAGTGATGTTTTCCTGATCGCCTCTTACCCCTGCGCCGACTTTGAAGCCTACACATCCTGTCCATGAGATACAATCGTCAAAGACTACATTACTTAAATTCTCAGGTGTCCCATACCAATCCCTTGGAAGTTCGCCCCTTTCATCCCATGTTTTAGTCGAATAGGGATCATCGTGTCCGATACCAATGGAGTGTTGGACGAGAACATTTTGCGATTCACAAACATCGATACCATCGTTTTCTCCAAGACTTAGTGAATTAAAGTGTTTGGTATTTCTAAAAACAAGGTCATTGGAACGTGCAGGTACTGTGCCCCAACATGCAGCATTCAGCATTATTAAGCCATCGACGGTAAAGTTGCTACATTGTAAAGGCACCAAAATGTGATTGACGAACTTGGCTGTCTTCTGCATGTAGTAACCATTTCCGTCGAGGGTTCCTCTACCGTACAATTTTATATTGGTGGCATTTTCCTGCGTATAAATCCACCAGGTACCGTTTACATTTTTCCAGAAATGAACTGCATAGTCCCCTGGGTTATCACTAAATCTAAGCACAGCGCCTTTTTCAAAATAAATGCTGACGTTACTTTTAAGGATCAGGTTGCCCATTTTATAAACGCCATAAGGTACATATACAATTCCTCTTGTACCATGCGAGCCTCCATAAATGCTGGCATCATTTACTGCATTCTGGATAGCAGCAGTCATTAGGGTATTCCCTGAGCCATCTGCGTTATAAGGCGAATGAGTAATGTTAAAAATACCGGAACCGGAAGAAGAGGGAATATCTGTTTCAGGGGGATCGGCAGCAATTACTAACCGTCTTTTACCACTTACCCAAATAATGATGTACCGGTCCTCAGTAATGGTAAATGTGAGTTTGTTTCCACTGACACTTCCTGGAATATTAAGATTTAAAGGATTTATAGCATAGCTCGAAATACTCGATTGTCCAAGAACAGTAACTTCAAATGTGCAGCTTCCCGGACCCATGGAAAAATGTACATAATCATAATCCTGAAACTTGATTACGTCGACAGTTTGTCCATTTGCTTTTAATGTAAAATCTGTTGAAAAGGAATAAATGGAAGGTTTAGCATATTTGTCTATCGCTGCTGTCTGTGCCATTGAAAAATTACCTGTCAAGATCAGCAAGACAATTAAAGGCAAAATCCGGGATAGGACTTTGGTCTTTTTATTTAAGTAGTTTTTAAGTTTCATCGTAAATAAAGGGTTAAATAATACTATTTTCAAGGATTTTCTTTCAAATACCTTTTGGGAAGCTGCGCGCAAAACTTTCCAGAAAGGGAATCTGATTTATACCTTAAGACGAGTGAAAACTTAGTACCCCTAAAAAAGGTGGAAGATTTTTGAAAGACCAGAGGCTAAGGCAAGAATCGGGACTATTTATCAAATAAAAATTCTTTAAAGTGCCTTTGCTGCTTTGGTTATTTTAACAAAGCAATTATTATTTTGAAAGGAATTTGTTATTTGCCTTTACCCAGCCATAACAAACCATCTACAATCAGCTTGTTTTGAATTTCATTATCGAAGGTAAATGAAAGTGTTTTATTGGTTTTATTTTCATAATCAATATCATTATGGCCCATATTAATATAGATCATTCTATAATTTGTGTTGGTCCAAACTACCGGGTAGTAGCCGCTACGCCATATTTCATGCTGTTTAGGACCTGTTCCCAGAGGAAAACTTGTTGAATCGATTGATAAAAGTATTTTAATGTTGGGTTTTTTTCGTAAATCATTCTCCCATTTATACCACTCATTAGGTGACGATTTAAATGTTTCAGGCAAATGTTTTGTGACGGGATGGTTTTTGTCTTCCACCCTCAAGATGGCAGATGTCGGTCTCCAGGTGTTACTGGCATAGGACCCGGACCCTAAAAACTCATTGTGGTACCAATCCCAATTCTGCGGATAGGTGGAAGGCGTGAGTGCAAATCCTGCAAAATGAAACCCCATCCAGGCACCGCCCTTCTCCATATATTGTTTGAAGGCATTCCTTTGATCAACCCCTTCCGGTCGGGTATCAAGAAAGAGGATTACCTGGTATTTGGAAAGAAATTCAGTGTTAAGGTTATTCCAATTGTTTGTAGAATCATAAGTGAAATTATATTGCTTTGCGATTTCTTCAAACCACTTGTTGGCTTCATGTACATAACTGATGTGCGCCTGGTCATTTAACCC
The DNA here is from genome assembly GCA_035628645.1 of Cytophagales bacterium. Lineage (GTDB taxonomy): Bacteria > Bacteroidota > Bacteroidia > Cytophagales > Cyclobacteriaceae > DASPJL01. The sequence goes on from DASPJL010000070.1 coordinate 27,788, forward strand.
GGTGTAAAAGGCTATTACTTTGAATGCAGGTGTTTGTGCATTGCTGTTAAAAAAAATTAAAAAGATAATACAAAATATGGCTGCTTGTATTGAAAATTTATTAAGCATAGGGTATGAGTTGCGTTGTTATGAAAAGTTTAAAAATAGGATAAAGTATCGATTTCTCTAGATAGAGATCGAACGAAAAACCTCAATTAAGCTCCGCTTCACTTACCCCATAGGCCCCAAAATAACCAAGAGCATAGTCTTCAGGATCATTTACATTATAAATATTGCCAATTATAGGGGTTGGTGGAGGATCATATTGAGTTCCAATATCATCTGTTTGTATATCTAACAACGACCAAAACTGGTAGGCTTCCTTTGAAATCGAAAGCTGCTGAACTTTAAATTTGTAATTAACAGGCCCATAGATTCCGTCTACGGAAAACCCATTAATCTGCTGTCCATTAAAATATTTATCCGAAAAATAGCTAAAGCCGTTGCCTTGTCTGCCGTTATAGTAATTGAGCCAAAGGTAATTATTCTCTTCTTGCTGAGGATCCTGAAAGTCTATGACAATATTAGTTACAGGCGTCCCGTTCTCACTCAATTCGGTTTCATCAATCATTGTATAAATGCTGTCTATTGAGGGCACCTTCCTGATAATCTCCGGCTTTGATTTATATTCCCGCCCGTCTGTTGTTTTAATATTCAATGAATAACTCCTGCCAATTTCTCCTTTTACATCGCCATCTGTCATGTAAAAACCGTCTGCTATTTCACTTAGATGCCACTCATTACCCAAATCGTCATTTATAAAAACTGTTGCTTTCTTTTCATATATCAAAGTATCATTATAACTAAAGGAGTAATCCCTTGTTTGCGTGAGTTTAACAAAATAATGTCCCTGCTGATCAGTAATCCATCCTTCTACAACCAGTTTTTTATACCCGATAGGCAGATCTACATTCACTACTTGTTCGCAGCCTGAGATTAGCAGGAGCAGAATACTCATTATTTTAACCAGATTGTATATTTTTATTTGCATCCTATTAAAATTTAAAGTTGTAAGAAAGAGACGGGATAATTGATCCGATAATGGAAAGCTTTACTGTTTCAGTATTCTGCGTACCTTCTTTTTGTCTGAAGAAAACCGAATATGCGTTCTTTCTTCCGTAAATATTATAAAACGATAAGGTCCAACTTCCTTTCCACCATTTATTGCCCCTGCCTTCTAATGTGGCGGAAAAATCCAGGCGGTGATAATCCGGTATTCTTTGCTGGTTCCTGGAAGAGTAATGTGGAATTATTCTTCCCCTGTAAACATATTGCGCTTCAGGATAAGTAGTAGGTCGTCCGGTATTGTAAGTAAAGTTTGAAGAAAGACTGATCCTTTTTGACAACTGATAAAGCGCTACCACATTGATTTTATTTGGCTGATCATAATCTGCAGGATACCATCTCCCGAAATTGATCTGATCCCTGAGAAGAGGAGTCTTGATTTGCCTTTCTGTTCTGGAATAAGTATAGCTTGTCCATCCGGTAAGTCTGCCTACTTTTTTATTAATCAGAAACTCTATACCATAGGCTCTTCCCTTGCCTTGTAAAATATCTGCGTCTATCATCTCATTTACTATAAGATCCGCTCCGTTTTTATAGTCCACAAGGTTTTGGAAGTTTTTGTAGTAAACCTCAGCTGAAAACTCCAATGTATTTTCTCTTAAAGTGGTAAAATACCCTATCGCGAACTGATCAGCTATTTGTGGTTTTATATTTTTATTGCTTGTCTTCCAAATATCCAAGGGCGTAGCGCCTGTAGTATTAGAAACAAGGTGAATGTATTGTCTCATTCTGCTGTAACTTAGCTTCAATGCGTTGTTTTTATTTATCTCGATTTTCGCCGAAAACCTGGGTTCAAATCCGTGATAAGAGTTTACTATTTCACCGTCGGTATATTTTACAGTATCTTGAAAAGACTCAAGGGAACGAGGCTCGTTCGGAGCAAAAGCAAAATATCTTCCCGGGCCTACATTATTAAAAATTGAATAGCGTAATCCATAATTGACGGTAATCCTGGAATTGAATTTAAACTCATCATTTATGTAAACTGCGGATTCCAGGGAGTAATCATCAACTATATTAATGGAATTAAAAGACGAAGAATCGGTCAAAGGTTTAGCCCTCCCTGGTTCTATCTGATACAAAATTGAGTTGAAGCCGAAATCAACTTTATGGTTTTCATTAAGGTAATAAATGAAGTCAGACTTTATGTTGTAATTGATTATGCCTGTTCTACCCGTATAGGCATAAAACCCTGATGGCTCCCCTTGTCCATAATCATAATTGCTATACACAAAAGTAAAATTTGAAAACATTTTCTCATTGAAAATATGGTTCCACCTAAAAGTGCCAGTAGTGTTGCCCCAATTAAAAAGCATATCTTTCCCAAACCTGTAATTGTCTTTTCCATAATAGCCGGAAAGGAACAATCTGTTTTTTTCGTTGACTTTATAATTGATCTTAGCATTTAAGTCGTAGAAGTATGCTTCAATGTCATTAGGAAAATGAAGTCTTGTGCTTAAGTAACCATTTTTAAAGATTTGATCGGCATAAGATCTCCTGCCGGCAACTATAAATGATGCTTTATTTTTTACAATGGGCCCTTCTAAGGCAAGGCGACTGGAAATCAGGCCTATGCCCCCGGTTCCTCCCATTTTCTTATTATCGCCTTCTTTTTGAGAAATATCCAATACAGATGATAATCTTCCGCCATACATCGGAGGTATTCCGCCCTTGTAAAGTTTACTTTCTTTAATCGCGTCCGCGTTAAAAACAGAAAAGAAACCTAATAAATGGGACGAGTTATAAACCTGAGCTTCATCAAGCAAAATAAGGTTTTGATCTATTCCTCCTCCTCTCACATTAAATCCTGTCGAACCTTCTCCCACAGTAGTGACCCCCGGCATCATCTGTATACTTCTGATCAGATCCACCTCACCCATAAAAGCAGGCATTCTTTTCAAGGTTTTTATGTCTAGCCGGGCCGAACTCATTTGAGGCGTTTCCAAATGTTTTTCGGCCATCTCTGAGGTTATGACTACTTCATTTAATTCTGAAACCGTCTCCTCCAACTCTACATTGATTTTGATATTCTTTGAGAGACTTACCTCCTTTTTTATGGTTTTATATCCAATATAACTATAAACGATGGTGTAATCCCATTCAGGAATTGTTAAGGAATAGAACCCGTAAGCATTAGTGATTGTGCCAATTTGTGTGCCCTTTACAGATACTGTCACGCCAGGCAAACTTTCTCCGGTAAGTTTTTCTTTTACTATCCCGCTTATGGTAAATTTTTTAGAATTTGTTTTTCTGGCCTTTAAAACAATTTTATTTTCCCACTCAATGTATTCTATCCTGCTGTTTTGGAATATTCCATCTAAGATCCCTTTTACGGTTTGAATGGTATCCCTTACAATTGTTTGTTTGTCCAGAGCTACATCATTGTCTATATAAGAAAATGGAAATTCCCCTTTTACCGAGATCTCATCTAAAATCTGCTTTAGCGATCCTGAATGTTTTTCAAGCTTAACTTTTTTATCCAGTAAAGATATTTGAGCGGTCTCTGATATTTCTGAAGTCGCATCATTAACGGCCAGCTTTGAAGCTTGAGTGAGTTTAATATTTAATTCTACATCACCTGTAATTTTATAAATCTCTGAAAAAAAGTAGTAGCCGGGTCTTTTAAATTTTAGGTAGAACTTGCCTTTTGGGACATTGGTTATTTCATAAAATCCCTTTTCATCAGAATAAACCTTTTTATCAAATTCCGCCATGTAGACTTCTACTCCTTGCAAAGTATTTCCAAAATGGTCAGCAATTTCCCCTCTGATTGTATATCTCTCCGTCCTTTTTACAACTTTAGATTTATCATAATAAATCACCATACTTTTTTCATCTCTTAAATAGTGGTTTAAATGGGTGTTATCAAGAAGGATATCTAAAGCAAATGAAAGAGGATCATTTTTAAGCTGAGTAGTAACTATAATATTCTGCAAATCCTTTTCAAGGTAGATAAACTTTACACCAGATTCTTTTTCGATTGTATTCAAAATATGGATAAGTGGAACTTTACTATAGTTCTCCGTGATGGTAATCTCCTCCAGCTTTTTTTGTGCATAAGCTGAAAAAATAAAAAATACCAGCAACAAGATTGAGACTAATGACTTCTTCACATAAAGCATAAAAAATGGATTAATGACAGCTTCCTTCAGAAAGAATAACTTTATCGTCTTTAATTGAATATTGTATAGCAAGCATCAGCTTTAGTTCATTCAATATCTTTTCAAGGGATACATTATTAAACTGACTTGTAATACTGCATCTCAACAATTCCTGATTTTCGATGACAATCTTTTTCGAATATATGTCTTCCAGATCTTCTACTACCTCTGACATAGGCGTATTGTTGAATTTCAAAATACCCGTCTTCCAGGCAATAAGATTAGGGACTTCATTAGGTAACTTTACAAACCCACTTTTCTCCTTATCATAAATTCCGGTATTTCCGGGCATCAGAATTAATTTTTTATTAATGGCCGCCTGATCATAAAAGGCAACTTTTCCAGTGAAAACAGATACACTTACCATACTTTCTTCAGGCGTTGCTTTCAGGTTGAAAGAGGTACCCAATACTTCTGTAATTGTCCCTTTTGCAGTTATTATAAATGGCTTTGTTGGGTCTTTGTAAACTTCAAAAAATGCCTCTCCCGATAATGAAATATTTCTTTCATTTCCTTCAAATTTCTTTGGGTACTTTAGTTCACTATTCTTTTTTAGCCACACTACCGTTTTATCCGGAAGAATGAACGACATATTGTGATCCTCAGTAGCTGTAACAGTTATGATTCTTGAACTATTAAAAAGAAAATACCAGAGAACTGAATTTGCTACAACAAGCAAAGTGATGGAAGCGGCGATCTTCAAAATAAACTGGAATGGAATAATCCTACTATGCTTTTCCTTATTGATTCTGGATTTCAGCATTTCCCAACGCTCCTCTGCTTTAAAATCCAATGAACCAGGTGCAGTATGAAGCCATAATTTCTTTTGCACCTCAAAATTTTTTCTATTTTCTTCATTGAGATTGACCCAATTAAGAAGTTCTATATTCTCTGACGGAGAAGTCTTATTTTCAAGATGTTTTCTTATCAGATCCCAGTAATAACTTTCCTGCATTCCTTTGTTTTTCTTATAAGACAACTCAAAAAGTGGTAACAGCTACTCCCGAAGAAAATATTTTAACTTAAATTGAAAAGGATTAGACATAATAATAAAATATCCCTTAAAATTTTTAAAGCTTTTTTAATGTGATTGTTTACTGTATGAACAGAGATATTAAGAAAATCAGCTATTTCCTGATGACTCATTTCCTCATACCTGCTTAATAAAAATACTTGTTTACACGCAGGCGGAAGTATATCTATAGCTTTTTGAACAAGGATTGAGGTTTCCTTATAGTCGTATTGCTCTGTAATGTCATTAATGTAAACAGGTTGGTTATAAGAGACATTTTTTATTATTACACTTCTCCTTTTATGTGATTTAATATAATTATGGCTTTCATTGATACAGGTTTTAAACAAATAACCTTCAATGGTATGTTCTATTCTAATTTTATCCTTATTCTTCCAATATTTAAAAAAAACATTCTGAACAATATCAGCAGCCATATCTATATCTTGCACAAAAGCAAATACCTTGTTACATAGCAAATTATAATTGTCTTTAAAAAGGACCTCAAATGCTGCCATTTCCTTTTTTTCATCCTCAGAAGCGTACATTAAAGACAAATATTTTATTAAAAAACAGTTGGAATTATTTTTAAAATCGAAAGTACATTTAATTTTTAAATTATGGTTCAAAATTTTGATTGTTCAACTTTAATATCAAAATACCTTTACTCCCTTTCCAATTAGTATTTAAATGCCATAGAATTACCTGGAAAGTGCCTTGATTTAATAAATTCTGCCTATTTATTGTTACTGAAGCGCCTTTTTTTCAGTCTCGCTGACACCCATTTTTCTATTAAAAAATAAATTATCCCTGTTTTATTTCTTTCAGCATATTGTGAATCGTTAAGTTTTGGTAGAATTTATTATTAACCCTTACTTAAAAATTATTAACCGATGAAACAATTAAAATCTTTGGCATTTATATGCCTTTCCACACTTTTTTTATTTCTAAGTGGATGCAAGGAAGAATCCACAAACGTCCAGCACAATAAAAATAAATTTAAGCTCGCTACCAAAACGGCTAAAGCAGTTTCGGTAGGTCAAACCGTCAGTTTGAAAGGCTCCAATGGCATGTATGTAAGCAGCGAGAATGGAACTGAACCGATGAACTGTGACCGGACCACTGCCCAGGATTGGGAAAAATTTACGATAGTAGATGCAGGCGGAGGTAAAATAGCGTTAAGAAGTATGGGAAAATATGTCTCTTCCGAAAACGGCACTCAACCTATAAATTGCAACCGCACCTCTGTTCAGGATTGGGAAAAATTCACCCTTGTAAATAATTCTGACGGGACGGTTTCCTTCAGAGGCAATAATGGAAGATACATTTCTTCAGAAAATGGAACTTCATCAATGACATGCAATCGTACAGCTATCGGCGGATGGGAAAAGTTTTCTACCGGCACTACTACAACTCCTCCTCCTACAGGCACATGGCGCAGGGCAAACCTAACAAATTTCACCTCTTATCCTGATCCAAACAGTGATGAATGCATCAATTACAATGGTTGTTTGTGGGCAGGGCAATTTGCATTTGTTTCAGGAAAACAATCTGAGAGTTGGGTGCAGGCAAATAACATCATTGCAGTTCATTCCAAAGACGCTGATCAATACAAGCTTAAAACGTTAAGAATCAGACAGGGAACTTTACAAATTGATGCTAAAGTCTATGATATGTGTGCAGATTCAGATTGCAATGGATGCTGCACGGAAAATTGTGCAGAAACAGGATTCTTAATAGATATTGAGAAATATACCATGCAAAGATTTGGTTCAGGATCAGGAATTGTTGAATGGATGTGCCTGGATTGCCAATAGACTTTTCAAAACAATCCATTAACAGAAAATATCGGACTTAGGCGAACCTAAGTCCTTTTTACGAATCATCTATTATAATTCTGATGTAAGTCTTTTAAAAATTTAATGCCAAAGAAATACCAAACATTAAAAAATACACATTTTAATGTTTAGTGAAATTTAAACCTTAAAAGAGGCTAACCAAGAGTGTCAGGCATCATATCGCTCCCATTTTAATGTTTACTCATAATTAATTGGTAGTTTTAATGTCAAAAATCCTTCAAACATTAAAAACTATCAAATTTAATGTCAGCTAAAATAATCTATCCTGTTAATCCTGACCGCAACGTTCCCTGGAATAATTTACCTGAATTACCTCTGTCAGAAGAAGTTTACCGGACAGTAGAAGTTTTTGAGGCATTGGGAAAAGCAAAGGAAGCGCTGGCAAAACTTCACGGGCGAAGTATTGCCATACCTAATCAAGGTTTACTGGTAAATGCCATTAGTTTACAGGAAGCAAAGGCATCCAGCGCCATTGAAAATATTTTTACCACAGATGATGAGTTATATAAAGCCTACAGTGAAGACAAAGATGAACAAGGTATTGGCACAGCGAAGGAAGTATTGCATTACCGCGAGGCACTTTGGAATGGTTTTGAATATTTGAATCGCAAACAGGCCTTTGACAAAGACTATTTTCTCACCATAGTAAGAGAAATTAAACAAACAAATGAAGGTTTCAGGCCTCCTTTTGCGCAAACTTATATCCGGCAGGGAGGAACAGGACCGAATGCCGGCAAACCTATCTACACCCCTCCCCGAGGAGAAAAAGTTATAGAAGCCAAACTGGACAACCTCATTGCTTTTATAAATGACGACAAAACCTATCCGGTAGATCCTCTATTAAAAATGTCTATCGGGCATTTCCAGTTCGAGGCCATACATCCTTTCCGTGACGGAAATGGCCGTTCAGGAAGGATCTTTAATATCCATTGTCTTACTCAGAAAGGCTTACTTGATTATCCTATTTTATACCTGAGCCGATACATTATAGAAAACAAAAATGATTATTACAGCGCTTTGGCAGGCATATCACAAAGAGGGGATTGGAAAACCTGGTTGTTGTTTATGTTAAAAGCAATTGAGTCAACCTCCTACCTCACCTATGAAAAGATAAACAGGATCATTTCTTCAAGGGATGCCATTATGCAAGCCATAGAAAAAGTAAAAGAAATACGTCGACCTGAACAGCTTATCCAGCTGATCTTTACACAGCCGTATACAAAAGTAAAACACCTGACCGACAAAGGGCTTTATGCGGAAAACACTGCACGTAACTATCTAAACAAACTTACCGAACTTGGCGTGTTGGAAAAGAAAACCATCCAGGGCCACCATTATTATCTGAACCTGGAACTGTACGCCATTCTTGCCGACTGATCCAGACTTATATTAAAAATGTTAGCAAACGAAAGTGGGCGATTATCCGGAGGAAAGCTTTGCACTAGATCCATAAAGAATGGAAAAAATTTATAGATGTCGTTATCTAATTTTTCATATTTATAATTTTAACATTTCCCTCAATTTTTAGCACAATTTGTCACTTAAATCCTATATTTAGAAATCAAAATCCTACTATGGTATTAAAAATTCCTGTTAGACGCGCAATAATTTTGATTTTTTTAAGGATTAAAGGCAAAGCAAATCAACCTCTTAAGCGCTCTTTCCGGTTACTCCTCCTGATGATTGGGTTATTCTTCTCCTCAAACCTGGTCTTGGCCCAGACAAATAACATTTTACCCTCTCAAGAATTAAAAAAACTAAGTATGGAGGAATTAATGAATATAGAAGTGACCTCTGTTTCAAAACGACCGGAAAAACTGACCGAAGTCGCTTCAGCAATACAAATTATTACTCAGGAAGATATCCGAAGATCTGGCGCTACTTCTTTACCCGAAGCTTTGCGACTTGCACCTAACTTGCAAGTGGCCCAATTAAATTCTTATGCGTGGATTATAAGTGCAAGAGGATTTAATGCCCTTTATTCCAATAAGCTTTTGGTTATGATTGATGGCCGAACTGTTTATTCACCACTTTTTGCAGGAGTATTTTGGGACGCACAAAGTGTAGTTCTTGAAGATGTGGATAGAATAGAGGTAATTAGCGGTCCGGGAGGAACATTATGGGGAGCAAATGCAGTTAATGGTGTTATTAATATCATCACAAAAAATGCCTCTAAAACCCAAGGATTATATGTATCTGCAGCTGCAGGGACTTATTTGAAAGATATGCTTGAAGCCCGATATGGAGGAAAGATAGGCTCCAATTTTTTTTATAGAGTCTATGCCCAGCATTCTGACCGCAACAGGACGTTTCTTCCAGACGGGGAGGGTAATAAAGATAAGTGGGGCTTAACTCAATCCGGCTTTCAACTGGAATGGAACGCTTCTGATAAAAATACAGTATCAGTGCAAGGAAATTTTTACGGCGGAAAGGAAAAGACAACACCCATGCACACCTCTTTAGATGGACAAAATGTGTTGGCGCAATGGAATCATGATTTTTCCGAAAAATCAAAGTTAATAGTACAAGCCTATTTTGACCGTACATGGCGGCGAATGCCTAGCATTAGTAATGAACTTGAAACCTACGATCTTGATATTCAACATAATTTTCTTATTGGCGAACGACATAACGTCCTGTGGGGGGCAGAATATCGCCTAAGGGACGACCATACCCTTAATTATACAACAAGTGCGGGCATTCTGCCTAACAGAAGAAAAATGGACCTCTTCAGCGGCTTCGTCCAGGATGAAATTACATTAATGCCAGACCATTTTAAATTTACCCTTGGAACAAAATTTTCACACAATATTTTTACTGGTTTTGAAATACAACCCAGCGCTCGTCTTGCCTGGACACCGAATGAAAAACATACCGTTTGGGGAGCAGTTTCAAGAGCGGTACGAACGCCAAGCCGAATTGACGTAGATTATTATATCCCTACAAATCCTTCTCCCGGTTCACCACAAGTAGCCGGAGGTCCTAATTTTGATTCGGAGAAGCTTATTGCCTATGAACTGGGTTATCGTCTTCAGCCACAAACGAACATATCCCTGGCTTTGGCCACATTCTACAATCAATACGATGATCTATACAGTGTAGAAGCCCTTCCCGGCACAAAAACATATCAAATACAAAATGGAACCAAGGGCAGCTCAATGGGAACAGAATTATCCGGAACTTATCAAGTGGGTAAAAGGTGGCGCCTAAGAGGCGGGTATACTTATTTTTATAAAAAGCTAGAAGATAAACCTGGACACACTTTTGATCCAACTACTTTAGGATTTGACGCTAAAAACAGGTTTTTGCTTCAATCCTTTCTCAATTTACCATGGAACTTTCAATGTGATATCACTACACGCTACACAGACAACCTTTCTAGTAAAGCGCCTGAATACTTTACTTTTGATGCTCGGCTTGCCTGGTTGTTCAAACACTGGGAAATATCTGTTGTTGGTCAAAATTTGTGGGAAAACCGGCATCTGGAATATGCTTTTGAAATCCCAAGAAGCGTTTATGGAAAAATCTCATGTCGATTCTAAAAACAATTGCATACAAACTGTTCTATACTATGCTGCTTAGCTGCGGTGTAGTAATACTGTCTGCGCAATCTCCGGCAAGGGAATACCAGATAAAAGCCGTTTTTCTTTTCAACTTCACTCAGTTTGTAGAATGGCCCGCAACAGCTTTTTCTTCAGAAGAAACTCCTTTGGTTATCGGAATTCTCGGCGAGGACCCGTTTAATTCGTATTTGGATGAAGTTATTTCAAATGAAAAGGTAAATAACCATCCGTTAATTGTCCGGCGTTTTAAAAATACTGAACAAATAGAGGCATGTCATATACTTTTTGTAAGCAAATCTCATGAAAATAAAATGTCAAGGATTAGGGCAGTCCTGAAAGACAAAAATACCCTTACGGTCAGCGATGGATCAAACTTTATCAAAGAAGGCGGCATGATAAGGTTTATTACATTAAATAAAAAAATACAGTTTCAAATTAATCCTGAAGCAGTGAAAGCTGCTAATCTTACCATTAGTTCCAAGCTTCTCAGGTTGGCTGAAATTGTTTCAATTAAAAAGGAATAGCTGATGTTACTGAGGAACATACCCATCCAACGGAAAGTTATGACCGTCATCTTACTGACCAGCGCTGCTGTTTTGCTTTTGACTTGTGCGGCTTTCTTCGCCTATGAGTTTCAAACCTTCCGGCAAACCACTGTGCGCCAGCTTTCTGTCCTGGGAAAAATAGTTGCCGCAAACAGTACGGCTGCGCTTGCTTTCGACAGTCAGGAAGATGCTATTGAAATATTGGCTGCGTTAAAGGCAGAGAAGCATATTGTCGCCGCTATTCTTTATGATATGGAAGGTAAAATTTTTGCCATATATCCTGAGAATTATTCATCCGATACTTCCCGCATAAAGACAGATTTGGAAAACTATCACTTTAAAAGTTCTTATCTGGAAGGATTTGAACCCATCATCCAGGGTAACCTCCGGCTAGGTACGTTATACCTGAAATCTGATCTGAAAGCTATGGACGAACGGTTCCGGCTTTATGGAATTATAGTCATTATGGTAATAGGCATATCTTCTCTTTTAGCCTATTTTCTATCCAAATTTCTTCAAAAAAGTATTTCAAGACCTATACTGGCGCTGGCTGAAACTGCCAAAGCGATATCGGTTCGGCAAGACTATTCCGTAAGAGCTACCAAATATGGCAATGATGAAATTGGTTCACTCACCGATGCCTTAAACCATATGTTGATGCGTATTGAACAGCAAAATCGGGATTTAAGCGAATTCAATAAAACCCTGGAGCAAAAGGTGATAGAACGGACCACTGAACTGGAAACAGCCAATAAAGAGCAAAAAGAAGCTGAAAGGGAGGTTTATGAAAAAAATAAAGAGCTAGCCCAGGCGCTGGAGGAACTTCAAAGTACTGAAGAACAACTCATTGAATTAAACAACGAACTTGAGCGCAGGGTAGAAGAACGAACCAACGAACTTCTGGCGAGCGAAGAAGAGTTGATCGCAAAAAATAATGAACTGCAAAAAATTAACATTGACCTGGACAATTTCATTTATACTGCCTCACACGATTTAAAAGCGCCGATATCCAACATTGAAGGGCTAGCATTGATGTTAAACAAAAAACTTGACAGAAGGCTGGAGGAAGAGGAAAGACAGATAATGGAAATGATAGGCCAATCCATTTCCAAATTCAAAACCACCATTATGGACCTTACTGAAATTACAAAGGTTCAGAAGAATTTAGAAAATGATTTGGAAAATGTTTCATTTAAGGAAGTATTTGAGGATGTCAAAGTGGATATCCGGGAAATAATTTTACAATCCAACGCTTTAATAATCGAAGATTTTAAAGTTGACAATTTTACCTATGCCCGAAACAATTTAAGAAGCATTCTATATAATTTATTGTCCAATGCAATTAAGTACAGGTCCCTTCAAAGGCAATTAAAGCTAAATGTAAAAACATATAAAGAAGGAGACTATCTGGTGCTGAGTGTCGAAGACAATGGAATGGGGATAAGCAAGGAAAACCTTCCCAAATTGTTCACCATGTTCAAAAGATTACATACCCATGTAGAAGGAACAGGAATCGGGCTTTATATCATAAAAAGGATTATCGAAAACAAAGGCGGAAAAATTGAGGTAGAAAGTGAGTTAGACAAAGGCAGTACGTTCAAGGTTTATTTCCTTTTGTCGTAACGACTTCTCATTAAGTTCATTCTCCGATGCCTAATATATTTAGCGCCAGACTTATAGCTTTCTCATCTCCTGTATATTTGCCTTTTTCATCGGACAATTTCACCACCGGAATCCATCCATTTTCTTCAGGATTGGCTTCTGTCATT
>DASPJL010000071.1:0-21305 GCA_035628645.1 Cytophagales bacterium
TTCCTGAAGGTTATTCCACTATAGCCTCCGGACTAGGTGAAAAGTCTCCTAAATGCCTGCTGATTGTTCCTATGATCTACAATGAAAAAGTAGAGGCAGTGGTAGAAATCGCAAGCTTTGCCAAGTTTGAGCCTTACCAGATTGAGTTTATTGAAAAGATTGGTGACATTACCGCCTCCACTATCGGGACGGTAAAAAATAATGAAAAGACCAAAGAGCTTCTGGAGCAGTTTAAAATAAAAACAGAACAACTCAGAGATCAGGAGGAAGAACTAAAGCAAAATATGGAAGAAATGCTGGCTACCCAAGAAGCATTGAGACGGGCCGAACAAGAACGGGCTGGAGAATAGGGGTTTGAGGTAAGAGGTTCGGGGTGCGAGGAAATTCACTTGGAACCTCTTTTCTTAATTCTTATAATTCAAATGGCTTGTGACTACTTAAGACATTTCATTTTAAACCCCATCGTACGACATCCCTTCACGAAAAAGCGGCCTAAGGGATTTGAGTAGCTACAATGGTTTTAATGATGTTTTTTAAATTAGGGCTGCATGTCCCAGACTCTTTTCCGGACTAGCACATCAACTTATCACAAATCATGATAGCCGAGAACATCTGCGAAATTGACTTTTTAAAATTTTTGTACTTTAAAACCTATAACCAGAATATCGTCCAGTTGCTCAACTTCTTTTCGCCACTTTAGAAGATTTTCATCAAGGATTTTGAGTTGATGATCCATTTCTTCTTTGTTGATTTTTATAAGAAGGTCCCTGAAACGATTGTACATGAATTTTTCATAGCCGCTTTTTCCGCCCAACTGGTCAGCGTAGCCATCAGAGAACATATAAATAGTATCACCCTCCTGAATTGATATTTCATTATTGGAGAATTTAAAAATTTCTCCCGTTATAGAAAGACCTACAGAAAATTTATCTGCTTTAACCTGAATTACTTCATTTTCTCTAATGATATAAAGGGGGTTATTGGCGCCGGCATATTGTAATTTATTGCTGGCTTTGTCTATTACACACAGGCAAATATCCATACCATCCAGGGTTTGTTCGCCTTGACCTTGTCTGTTTAATTCTTTTATAACGGCTTCATTAAGACGGTTAAGAATTTCAGCGGCAGTCAGCTCCTCATGAGGATAAATACATTGGTTCAGGAGATGATGGCCATTTATTGACATAAACGCGCCACTTACGCCATGTCCTGTACAATCCACTGCTGCAATAACGATTTTTCCTGATTTTACATCAAACCAATAAAAATCACCGCCAACCACATCTTTGGGTTTATTTAATATGAAAGATTCAGGAAGATGCTTTTTAATAAAATTTTCAGGGGGAAGTATAGAATTCTGAATGATTTGAGCTGCCCGGATGCTGTCTTTTAGCTCTGTATAAAGTTCTTCAATATGCTCACTTTGAAAGAGGATTTGTTCTTTTTGTTCGGTTAGTTCCTGGTTGATTTCAAATAGTTTTTTAGTCTGTTCGGCCAACTCCTCTTTTTGTATTGAAATTTCTGCTGTCCTTAGTTTTACTTGTTCTTCCAGTATTTTCTTTTGTTTGGCTATTACGTTAATTCTGACTTTAATCCATAATAAAATACTCCCTGCAATAATCAATATAGTTAAAGCTCTAAACCACCAGGTTGCCCAAAACGGTGGAGTCACTGTAATTTTAATAGAAGTTCCTGTTTCGTTCCAAACCCCGTCATTATTACTGGCTTTAACTCTTAATATATATTTCCCCGGATCAAGGTTTGTATAGGTAGCTGTTCTTTTGTTGCCTACATAATTCCATTTTGTTTCCAGCCCTTCCAGCATATAGGCGTAATAGTTCTTCTCAGAGGATGAATAATTTAAAGCCGCAAAGTCAAAGGAAATTACCGATTGTTTATAAGACAGTTTGATTTCCGAAGTCTCTGAAATTTGCTTAGCAAGGGGAGAATCTTTTTCTCCCGGAGTTACAGGTTCGTTAAAAATGGTGAAGTTGGTAATAACCACCGGCGGAACCTGAAGATTCTCTTTGATCTCGTTAGGTTTAAATATGTTAAACCCATTGGCTCCTCCAAATAGCATTTCTCCTGTTTGGAGTTTTAAAAAAGCTTTTATTTTGAACTCATTACCTTGAAGTCCATCGCTTATGTCAAAGTTTTTGATCTCTTTTGTTATAGGATTGAAATGTGAGATTCCGTTGGCAGTACTTAGCCATAATGTTCCTTTATCATCTTCAATTATCCCATAAATACCATCACTTGGTAAACCATCCTTTTTTCTATAAGCAGTAAATTTTTTTGTCTTTTTGTTATAAAAGTTCAAACCTCCAGAAGTGGTGATCCATAGATTCCCTTTACGTGTTTCAAGAATATTGTAGATCAGGTCGTTGCTTATTGTGTTGGTATCTTTTGGATTATGGATGAAAGGTGTTATCTCTTTTGTTTCCCTGTTTAAGATATATAGCCCTCTGAAGCTTCCAACCCATAAGTTTCCTTCGCTATCTTCGACTACGTCCCCAATCAGATCCGCAAGACCCGTATTGGGAATATTGTAGTGTGCAAAGGTTTGTGTTTTGGGATCAAAAGAATCGAGACCGATGGCTGTAGATATCCATAGGACTCCTCTTTTGTCTATATCAATTGCAAATAAATTATTATTTACTAAAGATTTAGGATCGCCCGATTGGTGCTGGTAGCGTATAAATTCTCCCTTCGTCTTGTCAAAAAAGTTCAGCCCACCTCCCCAGGTTGAAATCCATAGGTTGCCATTTTTGTCCTCAACCAAATCCGTTACCGCGTTGCCTCCGATGCTTTTAGGATTGTTCGGATCAAAGGTATAATGTATATAAACGTCCTTTTCCTTGTCCCATTTATTTAGTCCCCCGCCATCGGTGCCTATCCAGATGTTTTCTGCCCGATCCTGGTAAAAAGAAATTATATTGCTGTGGCTTAAGCTGTTTTTGTTTAAAATATCCCGGCGTATATGGGTAAACTTATTGTTTTTAACCAGTTCAACGCCTCCATAACTTCCCAACCAGATATTGTTACTTCCGTCCGAAAATATGGAATAAACTGAATTGAAAATCAGGCTTTCATTATCTGCTTCACTATTCAAATAGTTGTAAAACTTATTCTCTTTTCGGTCAAAAATAGCCAATCCATGATTGTCGGTGCCCAACCAAATCCTGTTTAAAGAATCTTCGAAAATAGAGAGTATATGATTTCCGGGTAAGCTGTTCGGGTTGCCTATTTCATTATTGTAGCTTACAAAGGTGCTGTCATGAATATTGTAATTTAGTAAGCCGTCGGACCTGGACGTGAACCAAAAGTTCTTGCCCTCATCAAGAAATACATTTGTTACATTTTTAAAAGGAATATGTTTTTGAAGATGTGCCTTTAAATTTTGCTTGTCCAGAATCCATAGACCCTCTGCGGATCCTATCCACAACCTATTTTTGGCATCCTC
Organism: Cytophagales bacterium; assembly: GCA_035628645.1. GTDB lineage: Bacteria > Bacteroidota > Bacteroidia > Cytophagales > Cyclobacteriaceae > DASPJL01. The sequence goes on from DASPJL010000071.1 coordinate 3,464, forward strand.
ATGGATGGTGGATATTACAGTCCATTGAACTGGTATATCAAGAGGAATGAATTTGTTGTTTTTCCTGTCATATTTATAAATGAATTCTCTTCCGCTTACCCAGATATCTTTGTTGCTGTCCTGGAAAATAGAATTGATATATCCATTTTCCGTTTCTTTGAAAAAGTAAAAATTGTCTTGTTCTTTATTGTAAAGTTGTACTCCTTTATTGGTACCCACCCATAAATTGTCCTTATGATCTTTAAATATCCTAAGCACATCATTTGAAATGATGGAATTAGAGTCTTGGGGATTGTTTTTGTAAATGGTGATATCATAACCATCAAATCGGTTCAACCCATTTGCTGTTGCTATCCAGATAAAACCTTTGTGGTCCTGAACAATGTTTCGGACAAAGCTGTGAGAAAGGCCTTCAATGGGAGTGATGTGTTTAAATTTTAGTTCAGGTCGCTGTGACCAACTGAATAACGAATAGAAAAAAAGTAAAAAGAATACAAAAAGCTTCTCCCTCTTCATAAGTATAATACAATATGGCAATGTACCATTCTTTAAGAATAAAAATCTGAGGGATTTTGACCGGAAATTACATTGATCTCAAAAAGTAAAGATCACATGGACTTTAAGCATCCTTCCATGCAATCGTTATTTAATCGAGAAGTATTTTTTACCCAGATAAGCTTTTTTCTAACAAGGATAAAGCTTTTTCTATTTCATTGGTGTCCAATCCCGCAAATCCCATCCTGGTAGCGTTATAAGTTATTTCTTTTGGGTTAAAATGCTGACCACTACTAATATAAAGACCTAAAGATGCTGCCTTTCCAGAAACAGCTTGCAATGGATACTTTGGGTCGAAAGTAGCCCAGACAGCCATGCCACCTTCCGGAATGTCAAATCGGATTTTTTCAGCAAATTTTTCTACCAGACTTTTGCAGAAATCGTCACGTCTTTGATGATACTCTTTTTGTGTCCTTCTTAAATGCGCTTTTATTTCCCCTTGTTTAAAAAGCTCGGCGAGCGCTTGTTCTAATACGGTATCCCCCTGACGGTCTATTATTCTTCTGAGTTTGCTCACTTCCGTTATCAGATTTTGCGGTGCAACCAGATAACCTACCCGAAATGCAGGCGAAAATGTCTTCGAAAATGAACCGATGTAAATCACCAGACCATATGGATCAGCGCTGGCTAAAGGCAAAAATGGACTGTGACGGTAATGGTAATCATAGTCATAATCATCTTCTATAATTGCTATTTTATACTTTTCAGCTAGCTGAAGAAGGGCAATTCTTCTTTCAGGAGGCATTGTAACTGTAGTAGGATAATGATGATGCGGGGTAACGTAAATGGCTCTTATTTTTTTCTTTCCGCATATTTTTTCTATGGTTTCTATACAAAGCCCCTGATTGTCCACCGGAACTTTTATCAGGTTACCACCGAAATTTTCAATGATTAAGTTTACAGATCTATATCCCGGATCTCCCACTACTACATTGTCGCCTTTTTCCAGCAAAGCATTACAGCACAGATAGAGGGCATTTATTGTTCCCCGGGTTATAAAAATATTTTCTGTTTCTATATTAAAAGCGCGGGTTTCATTTAGGTGTTTTGCCAGTTCTCTACGAAGGTTCCTGTTTCCTGCTATTTCATCATAGGAAAGATGACGCTTCCCCCGCTGGCCTTTTAATACACTGCGAATTGCCCTTGAAAGGCTATCCATGGGAGCTAGCCTCTCATCAGGCAGACCATCGTTAATCTCCAATAAACTCGTTCTTACATACACATTGGTATTTAACACCTCGTTCTTTCTGATATAAAATCCGGTATGTTTTTCAGGGTTTAGCGACGAAAGTTGCTGTTTTAAAACTTTGAGCTTTACTTCTGGTAAGGCTTCTGATACAAATGTGCCTGATGAAGGATTGATATTGATCCAGCCCTGTGCCTGTAATTCCTCAAAAGCTGCAATTACAGTTTTTCTGTGAACATTCAGCAGGGAAGACAAAAGCCTGGTGCCCGGCAATCTGGTTCCCTTTTTTAATATACCGTCTTTTATTAGCGTAATGAATGAATTACAAATCTGTAAGTACACTGGCGTTGATATTCCTTTTTTGATAGGAATAAGAGTGGAGTAAGGTATCATGACCGGACTATCTTATTTGTTAAAAATGGACTATTTAAATAGTCCTGCTATATACTACTTTTGACCAGATAAAAAAATATTTTATGGATCAATTACAAAAAACAGAAAGAACTACACTAACAAGGTCGCCCAAGAGAGGGAGCTATGATAAAGCTTCAATTTTAGAGATTTTAAAAGAGGGCCTCGTTTGCCACATTTCATTTACGGATAATGGACAAGTTTATCTTTTACCTAATTTGTACGGAGTGAAAAATGATAAAATTTATATCCATGGTTCTGTAGGAAGTTTTATGCTCCGAAGCTTAAAAACTGAAATAGACTTATGCTTTTCCGTCACTCTGATCGACGGACTGGTGCTTGCGCGATCTGCTTTTCATCATTCGGTTAATTATCGGTCGGTAGTTGTTTTTGGAAAGGCTACCATGGTAACTGACGAAGAAGAACGAATGGAAGCCTTACAGGTTCTCACAGAACACATCATCCCCGGAAGATGGAAAGAAGTGCGTTTGCCTAATAAAAGTGAGATGACGAAAACAATGATTTTATCCATTCCCTTGGAAGAAGCCTCTGCTAAAATCCGGTCAGGAGGACCGAATGATGAAGAAGAAGACTACAATTTCAAAACCTGGGCGGGCGTGCTTCCTTTGAAAATAGAAGCGGGTTCGCCTATCCCGGATGAAAGGCTATTAGAAGGAGTAAAGGTGCCTGACTATCTGAATAATTATAATAGAGATAATGCGGTAATTTGATTATGTGTTAATATGTTTGAAACAGGCAATTCAATCTAAATTGGAAGAAGCAGTAAGCCATCATACGCTAAGTTGATATTAGCTTCCTGCTTCCTGACTTTCTCACCTTTTAACTTACTTTTTTGTTTCCAGCACCATTGCCATCATCCCGCTTAGATTTTCCATTTTCCTTCTAATCATAAATAATTAAACCCAGAATCAGGAACTTTTGAATGCCTTAAATTCCTTATTCCTTAAATAAGAAAATAGAATGTGGAAATATAAATACTTGATCCTGTTTTTTGCAGGGTTACTGCTTAACTGCGGTGACGCTGCAAAGACGGAGGATTCAACCGGACCTATTGTCTCTCCTTCAAAATCCTATTTTGTTTCAGCAACAATTAGTAATGAACTTACTGCAGAAACTCTTAAAACATTAGCAAAGGGTTTGGGGCAAAATGATTTGTTAGAAAAAATCAAATATGATGTCTCTACTTATAAATTGGTTTATAAGACAACCTATAATGGTCAACCCATAGAAGCGTCGGGATTAATTTATATTCCAAAAGGATTACAAGGAAAAGCTCCCTTATTAAGCCTTCAGCATGGAACTACATTTAAGAAAAATGATGCCCCGTCGGTTACGGGAGAGTTTTATGGGGTAGAGCTTTTTGCATCTGCCGGCTATATTTCTTTTATGCCCGATTTTATTGGTTATGGCGCATCTTCTCAGGTTTTTCATCCATACTATGATAAAACCCATTCTGCTTTGGCAGTAATAGATATGGTAAAATCTGTCAAGGAGTTTCTGACAAAGGAAAAGATTGAATTTAATGATCAGTTATTTCTAGCAGGATATTCTGAAGGAGGATATGTTACGCTGGCAGCAGCTCAGGAGATCGAGACGAACAAGGCCCATAATCTTACTGTCACCGCAGTGGCGGCCGGCGCAGGAGGTTACGATCTTTCAGAAATGCTAAAGGGAGTAACTACGGATATTGAGTATTCATATCCGAGTTACCTGGCGTTTGTTCTGATGTCTTATAACAATACCTATAATTGGAATAAACCGTTGACCTATTTTTTTAGGGATAATTATGCGACAGCGTTAGATACCTTATTGACCGGAGAGTATGATGGCGGATTTATTAATTCCAGACTTACTACAACTATTCCTGACCTTTTTAATACAGAATTCTATGAAAATTTAAAGGAGCCCCAAGGAGAATTGCAGTTGAAGGAAGCCATAGTAAAAAACGGTGTAGCGGGATGGAAAACACAAATCCCGATCCGATTGTATCATGGGACAAATGATGAAATTATCCCTTATCGAAATTCAGAAATTACACTGGAAAATTTTAAAAGTCAGGGAAGCGCTGACGTCACTTTAACCCTTATACCAGGCGGAGGACATGGAAGCAGTTTTCTTCCCATGTTGAAATCTTTTGTTCCGTGGTTTGAGGAATTCAGATAGATTTTTTAGCCACGGGGAACACAGAGAATACACGAAGATCACAAAGAATGGAATTGTCTATGCCTTCTACAGTTATTTTTGGAGATTCTTATAGGTCTTCCTCTTAATCAGCACATAAGCATATTAACCAATTAATCATCTGAAATCATCATTTCTAAAGATCTTTTATGCAAAAGCTGGAACAGTATTTCGATTACCTGATTAGAATAGTCCACCTGAACTTCAACGCTGTTTTCTTTTTTTGAAATGATTTTTCCTGAGTGAATGATTTCTTTATTATAAGCAATGGCAAAATAAGCAAATAACACATCTACTTCTTTTTCAGGGACTTTTGTAGCATATCCGGTAATTCCTATTCCAAAATTGCTTAAAAAAAGCTCAGTTGATTTTAAAGCCATTTGCCTGGCTACTTCCTCAGAGATGCAGTCGCATTTTTCAGCGCGAATAGGTTCTATACTTAGATGCCGGCATTTCTGCCCTAGATTATAGGTCGTTATTCCACCCTGGAAAAAATTCATCGCTTCTTTTGCAACTGAAAATGCTGCCTGCAAATGGCCCGACGTCACGCTTTCTGCTACAGCCAATGTTTCTTTAAATGCCAGGAGGTGGTCTTTAATATCATTAAGCATTATTTCATTATACAACATATCTGTTTTTTGTTCTAAACACGATTTCTAAGGAGAATTGGTTTGAAATGGAACTTCTGAAAAAAAGTTGTGAAAGTAACCTTTTGAATAACAGATCGTTTTTAGGTTGAATAAAAAAAGCCAGAAATAAAAGAAACCCTTTGAGCCTTTGTTGGGTCAAAGGATAAGTAAACAAATCAATTAGCTATGTATAAAACACAATTAATTATTCTTTCGCTGGGCTTATTATTTGCCTGCAACAAACCGAATGAAAAGCAGGAAGAGCTTTATGTTGAATTAAAGAAAAATCATGCATATTATCAGGAAGCTCAAAATCGGATAGATACCAGCTTAAAGCAAACAGAAGAAGATCTTTTAAGTGTAAGGGATAGTCTTCAAAGTGAATTGGGTCCTTTTTCTATTGAATATCAAATGTTTAATGAGGATCTGAAGAAATTCCTGACCATTCTCGAAGAAAAAGCCATTTCTCACAAAGATGTCCTATATGAACAAGCGGTTTTAGAGGATGAAATCCTGAATCAAAGAATGGAATATAATGAGGCGTTGGAAAAGAAAGAATTAATCGAGAAAAGGAGGGAAGAGGTGGAGAAAAACTTTGAATTAAGCCTTTCTTTGCAAGATACACTGTTGACTAAAGCAAATAAATTAATAAATAAAAATAGTTAGAATGAAACATTTTTTAACACAACCCATGGATTAATTTTTTAATCCATGGGTTGTGTTGGTTTTTCTCCGGATGAGTAATCACCAAAGCATTTTCCAAATTTACTTTTAAACTTCTCTTTATCTTCAGGAGTCATTCGTTGCATTTTCTCATAAAATTTTTGCCGCCACATCACCCTGTTTCCTTGATGGTTACAGCCCCCTCTTCCACCAAAGCCAGTAAACAAGATTTTCGAAAGCACTAATATTCCAAGGGCCTGAATGAAGTTGATGGTCGGGCCATTGAAAATATCTGGAATTAACCAGTTCCATAAAAACATTACTGCAACAGCAAAAACAAAGATTGCTGACGCTACGCAAACTATGATTTTAAGAATTTTTAAAAATGTATTATTCATGTGAATATAATTTATTTTTTAATTGCCACATGGAATACGCCATTGGATATTCATCCTCGTTTGGATGATTTTCAACCATGGCTATTTCATATTGTTGATAATTTCAATTTATAGTATAGGGTTTTACAACCAAAAGTTATTTCGATTATAATCCCAGTTCATTATATAAATCCTGGAGTCGCTTCCTCAAATACAACACCGCATATCGTTTTCTTGATAAAAGCGTGTTGACGGATTGATTGGTTAATTCAGAAATTTCTTTAAAGCTCATTTCTTCAAACTCATGCAGAACAAAGACCTTTTTTTGTTCTTCGGGAAGTTCATCCAAAGCCTCCTCTATCTGTTCCCAAATAATGGTTCGCGCATAAACTTCATCAGGACCATTACTCAGGTCAGGAAGAATTTCTTCCAGCATGATGGGCCCATCTTCAGCTTTTTGGTTTGTAGCACTTGTATAACTGCTGAAAGATTCTGGTTTCTTTTTCCGATACCGGTCAGTTATTTTATTTCTGGCCACTCTGAATAACCAGGAGGTGATTTTTTCCAGTGATTCGATTTGTTTGTATCCTGAAATGAATTGATAGAAAACATCCTGCAGAATATCTTCAGCGTCTTCTTTGTCAGGTACCCTTTGTCTGATAAAATTGAATAACCGTCTCCGCTCTTTTTTGACGGTATCTTCAATTAATTCCAGTTGGGCTTTGGTCATTGATGAAGTTAAGGCGTCCATTTAGCCTATGGACGGTGATGCGGATTAAAATATTTTAAACAGTGTGAAAATAGTTAAAGAATTTCTAAAAAAGCAATTCGGATTTTAAGAATTCAATCTCGCTTACAGAAGTGAAAAGGAATGATTATCAGGGTATTTCCTTTCTCTTCTACTAGTTTTGAGGAACCATTTTGTTTTCATTGTATTCCAGTAGCTGTTTCATGTACGCCTCATTCTGTGGATTTTGGTAGCTCTTTTCATAAAGTTCCAAAAAGACCTTATCATTGGCATAGACTGAATTTACAAGGCTTTTATTAGGCATTTGTGAATAGGGAAAAGCAAGGAGATAATATCCCAAAAGACTTATTGCAACTACCCTGAAAAGCTGATGTTTGTAAAAGGCAACAAGAACTACTACAAAAAGTATCAGAATAGGCAGATTGTATACCGAGGATTCCAAGAAAGGGAAAGTGGAAATTTGCCTATAAAGCAATAAACTATAGACGAACAAAATCAAACTGAGCAATAGCAGAATAATGCTTTGACTATTCCTTTTTCTTGAAGCCTCTACTCCATACCATATACATGCCATTAGCCCCAATAATATATAAGGAAGATTTACTGAAAAATTTATTAATGGAAAAGGCCACTGCATTATTTTGAATAAGCCAGTAATTAACGCTAAACTGTAGGCTACAGAACTAACAATCCAAAGTAAAATACGTCGTCCTTTATGATTTGGCGTGGTAAACACAGGCCAGGTATAACTGATAAAAAGAATAGCGAAACAGAAGAGCGTGGTTATAATGAATATGTTACCGAGAAAATTTATAAGTAGCATCCTCGCACAAAAGCCCATAAATAGAAAGATAAAAAGTATAAGTTCGGCCTTTTTGTGATTTTTTTTGATAATATCTATCAAGACATGAGCTGCTGCTTTGTCAGCTTTGATAAAGAACATAAGGCTTATTATAATTGGAAGAAAGATAAGAATGCTCAAAGAAATAACCATTAAATATCCCGCGCCGGGCCAATGATATAACTTGAAAATTATGCTAATTATAAATAAGAATATTATAAAAACAGCAGCTAATATGAAGGCTTTCTGGCTTTTACTTTTTCCATCAGGATTGAAGTACCAACGGACATTGGAGTAAATATATAGTCCAATTAAGCATAGTTCTGATATACTTATAAGCGCTCCTGCAAATGGTATAAATAACAAATAGCCTGCAATGCCTGACAGTAGGGCAAATAATGTGAGATAAGTCACTTTTTCTAAAAGAGATACTCTGTTTTCTAGCAGGTCTCTGATGTTTTGTTGTGTCATTTTTAGTTCGTTGGGTTTTAAAGTCTTCAATACTATTAGATAAGCGCTTTCAAAATCTGGCTGATTTTCCATTTCTTGCTCTACAGACGAGCATAGAAAATCCAACAGATCAACTTCCAATTCAGGCATCGTTATGCCTCGCTGACGGATATCCATTAGAATGAATTCCGTTTGTTTTTGGCTTAAATAAGGCATATCAGCTTAAAGCAATACTTTGCAGTCCCGGTTTGAAGTCCATAAGCTTTTTCATGGTACTCAGATAGTCGGTGAATTCAATAATCTTTTCACGGGCGGTGGAGCTGCCTTTAGTTGAAAGGGAATAATATATCCTTACCCTGTCTCCAACTACAGTTTTTTCTACAGTCAATTCTCCATCGTCTTTAAGTTTATGAAGAACAGGATATATTGCCGCCACTGCCATATCTATTTTGCCGCCCGAAAGCTCTTTAATAGATTGTATAATTTCATACCCATACATCTTCTTATGTTCCGATAATAGCTTAAGAATGATGGTCTTTAATGTACCTTTAATTAGTTCTGACGAATACATGATGTAATGTATAAAAAAATATTTATATATATTATTCATATATATAAATATTTTAAAAATAATAAAAAAAGAAGGTAATGGGAAGTAGTTTTTACTTAGTAAAAATGGAATGTCCCAACAGTCTTTCCGAATTTATTTTTGAATCTAATAAAGACGGAAATATCTTTTGGGACATCCTACCTTTTTCCAAAGGCAAAAAATTATTCTATCGAAATGTCTCTTTTGGATCTAAAAGCGTCGTTGATTGCGGTAACTATTTGATTGATGTATTCCTTTTTACTACTCACAATTGCATTTTTATCTCCTTCAGCCGTCGAAATTCTCACTGCATATTTATCGCGGGATAATATGAGCCATAAAATTCCGATAGTCATTAAAATTGCACCGGCCCATATGGCCACCATATTAGGGCTTATGCTATTTCCGTTCATCATCATATCAGGGAAAAATGGGGCGACAAATTCAAGAATTCCCAAAATAAGAGCAATTAATCCTATAAATATTAAAAGAATGGCTGGAAATTTTGAGGCGTGTATAGTCCATAACCCATGATGGATAATCCCTCTCAAGGAATATACTTTTTCTTTTACCCGTAAATTCTCATCTGTTACGGTTACACCATGCCCATCTGTATATATTACTTTATTTGGTTCCATAATTTTATTTTTTTTATCAATTCTGTATTTAAATATTTTAAAACAATACTCTTTTTAATACGGACACATATTTTCTAAGTTTCCCGTTTTTAAGCATAAAAATACTGATCTTTAATAGGTTACTTTTTAGATATTTTTTAGCAATTACATTTATTGCGGTTTTTTTCTCCCAAGTTGAAGCTTTCCTTACAATAGTATTATCTGGTGAAGATGTAGGTTTCCCGTAATGGGATTTCCCACTAATTTTCAAGTATGATTGACTTAGACAAATTTAATAGCCTTTGGCTTGACGATAAGATAAAAGTTACCAAGGAGAAGGGTAGATTTCTATTATCTTTAACAGGTGTAAAACACAAAAAATACTTGTTTAATCTTGAAAATTTCTATGTAGAAGTTCACTTTAACCTTAAGGTTGGAAAAGTGGATGAGATAAAGTCATTTTACAGTACGTCTTCATTAACGCCTTATTTATCAAAAATAAATATTTCTGATGTGTATAACTATGAAGATTAAATTTAGTCTGATGTAATAGTTGCTCCATTTCCTTTTGTTCTATTTTTTACTATAAATTTTTAGTTTTATTCTTTTCTGAATAACCTTCCAATGTTAATTTGGGATTAAACCTTTGATAATTTTTTAGTTTTCTTAGATTTGTATAAATCTAAATGTTTTATATACATTATAAATTAACACATAATGAATAACATAGCTCAAAAAGTTACTGAAATATTGGTTGATAAATTAGGAATAGCAGAATCTGAGGTAACACCAGACGCTAATTTTATTAAAGATCTGGGAATCGACTCCCTGGATTATGCTGAAATAGTAATGGAATTTGAGCAAACTTTTAATATCCGTATTCCTGACAGTGATGCAGAGAAACTTCAAACAATGAAACAAGCGGTTCAATACATTGAAGAGCAGCTTTCAAAAAACCCGAAAAAGGTGGCCTAAGAATAAGCTGTCGCATTGCTTAAAGGAATCTTCAAAAGATTCCTTTTTTTTTGTTGCAATTGAGCAGGTTCGAAAAAAACGTCACAAATAGTTATAGGTTTTTGGGTTTTAAATAGGGGGAAATGCAAACATTGTTGTATTAAGAAAGTAATTGGTTGAAAACTCAAAATAAAATGCAAAAATTAAGTATTAAGATTGAAAACAGTTTATTAAAGCCTATGATTATTCCCCGTTTTAAAATTTATTTGAAAGGGTGGGAGGAGTCTTTGAAGAACTTTAATGATTTTTCTAAAGAAGAGGTTAATCTAAAAAGAGCTTGAATTAAAGTTTTAAATCAGAGTCAATTTTTTATCTGTGGCTATTTTTTAATACCCTTTCGATTTTTGAAGGGGTAATTATCAAGTCAATTTTTATTTAATTTCAGATAGATTATTTTGATTTGAAGGCGAATTTTTTAGAAAGATAATGCTTGAAATAATTTAAAATTTGTAGTGAAATACTTTTGTCCTTTTGCAAAAGAAGGAAAAATATAATTGTATTTTTTAAAATGTGAATAGGATTTAACAAGGGGATGTGCGGCAACATTCCTATTTATTTGCGTTTTTTTGAAAATATATTCACCTATTCTTTGGAAATCCTTTTTTTCTCCCTATTTTTTCTGACTAGTTTGTCGTTACCCAAAAGTCTATATTAAAAAACCCTTTATTTACTTAAAAAAGATTAATGAATTTATCTTCTGATATTTCAAACTTTCAATACAAACTTTCATCTTTAAATCATCTGCTTCTTTCTGTTAAGGACGATTATGAACTTTGGCAGGAGTTTAAAGTTGGAAACAAAGATTCTTTGTCCGTTATTTATCATAGATATTTTAATGAGCTGTATAATTATGGCTTAAAAATATCAGGTGATGAGAATATTGCTAAAGATTGTCTGCAGGAGTTATTTACCAACTTGTGGTTCACCCGAGAAAAGCTTGGTGATGTGGCTTCTATTAAGTTTTATCTGATAAAATCATTTAGGAGGAGCTTAATTAATTTCATTAAGAAAAGTAAAAAAGAAAGATTTCTGAAGATAGCTTTTATCCAAACCCAACCCGATATACTATTTTCGTCCGAAGAGTTTATTGTAGCGGAAGAAAAGCTTCAAATTAAAAAGGAATATCTGGCAAAAATTCTTAATTCCCTCCCTAAAAGAAGAAAAGAAGCATTGTACCTTAAATATTATAGGGAATTAAATTATGAGGAAATTGCTTCAATAATGAATCTAAGTGAAAAGGCGGTCATAAATCATGTGTATAAAGCCTTTAAATCCATTAAGCTTGATACAAAAGTCATGAACAACCTGAGCATTTTGTTGGGATAATAGGCGCAAACAATATTCTATTTACTTTGCCTTCTTTGAACCCTAACCCTGAGATGTTAGAAGTATTCTGAGTGATTTGCTCAAAGAATTTCAAGATGAAAATTAGGAGCCCCTATTGATTTGTTTATAATTTGGGGAATACCTCTTTCTCGTCGTTCGGCTGGTATATTTATTATTAGATGAGCGCCTAATAAATTTTTTAAATTATAGTTTAGTTTTCCTCTTATAATTTTTTTCTTTTCCTAAACAATTTAACTTTGCCCCGGTTCAAATGAACCCTTCAATAATGTAAATTGAATTAGCATAACAATTACAACATTAAATAAGACATTGGAGATTAGTGGTAACTGGCCAGAAACAAACGTTTTTGGGGCATAAATCCCTAAAGATCCAAACCTGAGTTAAACTGTATAAATATTTAAAGTAATGGCAGAAAAATATAATGTTATTGTGATTGGGGGCGGTCCTGGTGGATATGTTGCAGCAATCCGGGCATCACAACTGGGAATGAAGGTTGCTGTAGTAGAAAAAGCTGAACTTGGCGGAATTTGTTTGAACTGGGGTTGTATACCTACAAAAGCCTTGTTAAAAAGCGCTCAGGTTTTTGAATATATTAACCATGCCAAAGATTATGGAATTAGTGTAAATGGAGCAAACGCTGATTTTCCTTCAATAATAAAAAGAAGCCGGGATGTAGCAGGTGGTATGAGTAAGGGTGTGCAATTTTTATTTAGAAAAAATAAAATCGAACACATACCAGGTTTTGGAAAATTAAAGCAAGGTAAAAAGGTGGAAGTTACAGACGAAAGTGGCAAGAAAACAGAATATTCGGCAGACCACATTATCGTTGCTACGGGTGCAAGATCAAGAGAATTGCCAAATCTTAAGATTGACAACAAAAAAATTATTGGTTACCGTGATGCCATGATTCTGGACAAAAAGCCGGAAAGTATGGTAGTGGTTGGTTCCGGAGCTATAGGAGTGGAGTTTGCTTATTTTTACCATACCATGGGCACGAAGGTGACGATCGTGGAGTTTATGCCGAACATCGTTCCTGTTGAAGATGAGGAAGTCTCAAAGCAATTGGAAAGAAGTTATAAAAAGATCGGTATGAATATTATGACAAATTCTACCGTAGAATCAGTAGATACTTCAGGGAAAAAATGCAAGGTAAAAGTTAAAAAGCAAAGCGGTGAAGAAGTTATAGAGTGTGATGTAGTGTTATCAGCAGTTGGAATTGCCACAAATCTTGAGGGAATTGGTCTTGAAGAGCTTGGCATAAAAACAGAAAAAGGAAAGGTATTGGTAGATGATTTCTATAAAACGAATGTAGACGGCGTATATGCAATAGGAGATATTGTGAAAGGGCCGGCTTTGGCTCACGTGGCATCGGCTGAGGGAATTATTTGTGTGGAGAAAATTGCAGGACATCATCCCGAACCATTGAATTATGGCAATATTCCAGGTTGTACTTATTGCCAACCTGAAATTGCTTCTGTTGGAATGACAGAAAAGCAAGCTAAGGAAGCAGGATATGAACTAAAAGTAGGTAAATTCCCTTTCTCTGCTTCAGGAAAGGCCAGTGCTGCCGGAGCTAAGGACGGATTTGTTAAGGTTATTTTTGACGCTAAATATGGAGAATTTCTTGGCGCTCATATGATAGGAGCAAATGTTACTGAAATGATAGCAGAAATTGTTGTGGCCAGAAAATTAGAAACAACAGGACATGAAATTATTAAAGCTGTACATCCTCATCCTACTATGTCGGAAGCCATTATGGAAGCCGCTGCCGCTGCCTATGGAGAGGTGATACATATTTAGTTTTTCCTGTTTTTTATAAAAGTACTTATCGAAGATCGAGCCTTGTTGCTCGATTTTTTTTTGATACAGATACTAAATATTATACTTTTAATAGAAATTTTATAAGAAATAATAGGTAGTCTCTCTGTGATTTATTAATTTAAGGGAAGAAATTGATTAAGATTATTGACTTTTAACCTCAGGTACTATGAAAAGGAAATTTATAATTTGTCTAATTGCTGCTTTCAGTTTTGTAAGCACCGATTTTGCAATTTCACAATGCAATCCAAACGAGCTTCTTGATAATTGCCCAGCGAATATTCCTAACGGGTTCACTTTTGTTAAAAGTTATGAACTCAATGCTATAAACAGTTCCACCAAGAGGATTGAAAAATCATATGTATTTTCAAAAGATATGACTTATAGCCTTGCTATGTGTAAAGGCGATCCCAACGTTATAGTAAAGATTTTTGATTCAAGCAGAAAGGAAGTGGCTACTAATTTTTATGAAAATAAATTCCTTCCAACCTTTGGATTCAGATGTGGAGCTACCGGAATTTATTATATGGCATTTTCATTTGATCAATCAGCTAAGGATTGCGCTGCAGCAGTTTTAGCTTTTAAAAAATAAAAAACAGCTTCCTTTTCAGAAGAAAATAGCTCTCGATTGAGAGCTATTTTTTCACCTGGATATTAAGTTCTTTTAATTGTTCCTGAGAAATTTCAGAAGGTGAATTTATCATTACATCTCTACCGGAATTGTTTTTTGGGAATGCTATAAAATCCCTTATGGAATCGGCGCCGCCAAAAAGCGCACACAATCTGTCAAAGCCAAGAGCAATACCACCATGAGGCGGAGCGCCAAATTCAAAAGCTTCCATTAAGAAACCAAATTGTTCCCTTGCTTCCGTATCACTGAATCCTAGTCTTTTAAACATTAGCTCCTGTAGTTTTCGGTCGTGAATACGAATAGAGCCTCCACCGATTTCTACACCATTGACTACCATGTCGTAGGCGTTGGCCCTTAATTTTCCAGGGTCTGTTTCCAGCAAATTGATGTCTTCAGGTTTGGGAGAGGTAAAAGGATGGTGCATTGCATGCCATCTGTTTGATTCTTCACTCCATTCCAATAAAGGAAAATCCAATACCCAAAGTGTAGAATATTTATCTTTGTCCCTTAAGCCTAATCGTGTGCCCATCTCAAGACGCAATTCGTTCATTGCTTTTCTTGTGTGGTTTATTTCTCCTGACAAAACCAACAGCAGATCTCCAGGTTCAGCTCCCGCCTCTTTTACCCATTTCTTCAGGTCTTCTTCGTTGTAAAATTTGTCCACCGACGATTTTAAACTCCCGTCAGTTCCATACCTCACATAAATAAGTCCTTTTGCACCTATTTGGGGTCTTTTAACAAATTCAGTTAATTCATCTACCTGTTTCCTTGTATATTCACTGCATCCTTTGGCATTTATGGCTACTATAAATTCGGCAGAGTCAAAAACATTAAAGCCTTTTCCTTTGGCTACATCAGTCAACTCGACAAACTTCATTTCAAAACGGGTATCTGGTTTGTCGCTTCCATAATACTTCATCGCATCAGCATAGCTCATTCTTGGAAAATCTTTCAATTCGATTCCTTTTACCTGTTTAAAAAGGTGCCTGGCCAATCCTTCAAAAGTATTTAAGATGTCTTCCTGTGTTACGAAGGACATTTCACAGTCTATTTGGGTAAATTCTGGCTGCCTGTCAGCCCTTAAATCTTCGTCCCTGAAGCATTTTACAATTTGAAAATACCTGTCAAATCCTGAAACCATCAGCAACTGTTTGAAGGTTTGAGGTGATTGAGGAAGAGCATAAAATTCTCCCGGATTCATTCTTGAAGGAACAACAAAATCCCTTGCACCTTCGGGAGTTGACTTAATAAGCACAGGAGTTTCTACCTCAATAAAATTTTGCTGATCAAGATATCGTCGGGTTTCCTGAGCCATTCTATGTCTAAGCTCAAGGCTCTTTCTTACCACACTTCTTCTTAAATCAAGGTAGCGGTACCTCATTCTCAGATCATCTCCTCCATCTGTTTCATCCTCTATAATAAAAGGAGGTACTTTGGCAGGATTAAGTATTTCTATGTTTTTTACTTTAATTTCTATGTCTCCGGTAGGGATCTTGTTGTTTTTGGAAACCCTTTCTGCTACTGATCCTTCTACTTTTAAGACAAATTCTCTTCCTAATTTTCTTGCTATTCCAATATTTTTAGGATCAGTAGTTCCTTCTTCTAAAATCAATTGAGTAATTCCATATCTATCCCTCAAATCTATCCAGATCATTCCACCCTTGTCTCTGACCCTTTGTACCCATCCGCACAGTATTACTTCCTTGTTGTTGTCTGCTAGTCTTAATTCACCGCAGGTATAAGTTCTCAACATATTCTCAGTTATTTTTTAGGGATTTAAAATTTGGGGTTAAAGGTATGCCTAGTTTTTGAAAGTTGCAGTATATTTCTAGTCAAAGTTTATTAATTAAAACAAAAAAAATGAAGCGTTTAATAGTGTTGTTTTCTAATTATAAATTTGCCGTTTAAATCGTTTTAATATTATTCACATTTTCTCGAACAATAGGAAAGTGTTTTTCACCTTAATTAAATACATTTTTGTTCCTTAAATAAAAGAAATGACAAAACTTTTGTTCACTCTATTAATTTCCTCTTTTACTTTCATGGAAAGTCCCAAGCTTGTAAAAGTTAAATTAACTAAGACCGTTTCTGCTTCCATTCCTGAAGATTTTACACAAATGACAGACGATGAGCTGGCAGACAAATATCCTTCCTCCAGGAAACCGGTAATTATGTTTATTAGTCCTGATAAGCAGATCGATTTTGGAATGAATATAGCCTCTCAGAAGTTTCCGGGATCAGATTTGAACGTACTTAAAGATTTTTATAAAGCCAATCTTTATACCCTCTTTAATGATATTAAAATAATAACCGAGGAGATCAAAAAAATAAATGGAAAAGAGTATATCGTTTTTGAGTTTACTTCGATTGTAAAACCTGACGAAAAATCCATTAATCCGATGAGTGCCATTAGGAAATACTCCTATATCCAATACACGTTGCATAATGATTTTCTTGTAATTTTTAACTTTTCCTGCCCTGAAAGCATGAAAGCAGACTGGCAGGAAACGGCAGGAGAAATAATGGAATCCATAAAGTTTTCTAAGTCTTAAAACTTCCACCTTCCTGTTTATAAGAAATTGAAGCTATATTCCGACGAACACTTTATGAGGGAAGCCTTTAAGCTAGCAGTAAGGGCATACGAACAGGAAGAAATTCCAGTTGGCGCCGTTGTGGTGGCGAATAATAAATTGATTGGAAGGGGATACAATCAGGTAGAAAGTCTTAATGACGCTACTGCGCATGCCGAAATGCTTGCAATTACGGCAGCGCAAAATTATATAGGATCGAAATATCTGGTAGACTGTACATTGTATGTGACCTTAGAGCCTTGTGTAATGTGTGCCGGAGCGCTTGCATGGACTCAGATGGGAAAATTGATCTATGGAGCAGCCGATCCTCAGAAAGGTTTTAATTCTTATGGTGCAAAAATTCTTCATCCTAAAACAAAGGTAGTTGGAGGAATAATGGAAAAGGATTGCCAATCCATCCTCCTTGATTTTTTTAAAAGGATGAGAAATTGATATATTTGCCCGAGTCAAAAATCAATGTTAAACCTTTAAATTTTCAACTTATTATGGCATTCGAACTACCTTCGCTTCCATATGCATCTGATGCATTGGAGCCTTACATAGACAAAGCAACTATGGAAATTCACCATGGAAAACATCATAACGCTTACGTCACTAATTTAAATGCAGCTATCGCCGGCAGTGAATTGGAAGGAAAATCTATTGAAGAAATTCTTAAAAATGTTGGGAAACAATCTCCTGCAGTTAGAAACAATGGCGGCGGCCATTACAACCACAGCTTATTCTGGAAATTATTAAAAGTAAATAATGGCGCTGGTCCTTCCGGGAACCTTGCTTCTGCTATAGATAAAAAATTTGGCTCATTTGACAAATTCAAAGAAGAATTCGCCAAAGCAGGCGCTACAAGATTTGGATCAGGATGGGCCTGGTTAATTGTAAATAAAAGCGGAGAACTTCAGGTTACTTCAACTCCGAATCAGGACAATCCTTTGATGGATGTTGCAGAAGTTCAAGGAACACCTGTTTTAGGCCTTGATGTTTGGGAACATGCTTACTATCTAAAATATCAAAACAAAAGACCGGATTACATAAGCGCTTTCTGGAATGTGGTCAATTGGGACGAAGTTTCCAAATTGTTTGACGCTGCTAAAAAATAATCAATTTTTAAAGATCAAAAGACCGATTGCAGGTCTTTTGATCTTAAAATTAAATACTCCTCTTACTTAATATCTT
>DASPJL010000072.1:0-7719 GCA_035628645.1 Cytophagales bacterium
AAAAAATAATGAAGATGGGAAAGTTGTCGGTTGGATAAAAAGATTATTGATGAATCCATTAGGATTGATCCTTGTGGTAGCTGCTTTTGTTATTGAAGTGCTTATTGTTGATCCAAGGCCCTATGAATTATATGCAATGACGTGGCATGGATTCTTCCTGGGGTTAATAGCCTTCTTCTTTGGCTTCTGCTTTGTGTTAAGTGGGGAAGGATTTTGGAAGATGCTACTAAGATGGAGGTGGTTGTTTCTATTTTTGGCATTTGCACAATTTAGTCTTCGGCTGGTTCTCTATCCAATGGCGCCGAGTTATTTGCTTGCCGTTGAGTCCGTTTGGTGGATCCTATCCGTTTTTGCCTTTGGTTATAAATACTTGAATCATCCGAGTAAGACATTGGACTATTTAAGTAAAGCTGCTTATCCGGTTTACATACTTCACATGACATTTCTATACCTGGCCTCTGCTATAATTTTCCGATTGGATATTCCGGTGTCACTTCAATTTATTTTAGTGTTGTTGTTTACAGGAGGGGGATGTTTCGCTATATATGAATTACTTATCAGAAGAGTAAACTTCATCAGGCCATTGTTTGGATTAAAAATGAATGACGGCAGCAAAGGGGCTTTAATGAAAAGAGTGCTTAATTGACTTTGAAGAACTATTAAAAAAAACAACTCGTCCCGATTCCCTTCAGAGACCGACGAAGGGTAAGATAGTAAAACGGGCTATTGCTTCACTTCCATACTAAGGCTGAAGTTTATAGCTCGTTTTTTAATTATACGGCTGTTTCAAACGCACATCGAATTCATAAGGCCATTTTAAGCTAAAACAAAAAATTCTCATATTAGCTAAATATTTCCATAGCAAAATAAAAAATAAGTAAACCACTGTTATGCACCTATCTAGCAAAACTTCCTGGATGACATGGAGCGTGCTTTTCATACTCTTTCTTTTTATGGGAGGGTACGTAATGCCGCATGCTGCAGAATCTATTATGAACATAGCAAAAGACGCCTCGTGCTTTGCTCCCCTCGATATACAAATGGGGGTATCTTTAGAAGACGCACATAAGTCACTAGATTGTAGTGGACCCGAAGGCAGGGAACTTTATAGAACGATTGAAAAGAGGGAAGATGTTTTTTATCCGATTATTGCCGGCTTACTTTTTTCTTTTACCCTTTACTCATTATCTTTCTTTTGTTACAAAAAGCAAAAATTATCTTTAAGCCTGGCCCTGGTTCCGTTTATCATTACACTAGCCGATCTTACGGAGAACTATTTTGTAATTAATTTGATAGATCAATTTCCAAGTTTAAATCCTGAGACAGTAAAAGCAATGTCATCGGTAAATAAAGTCAAATGGGTTTTTCTTTTTATGACCTTGGGTTTTGTTGCCTATTTTTCTGTTGTCAGCCTCATCAGGATTTTTAACAAGAGAAATCGGCAATAGCAGCGAGCCTATCTTATTTTCTAATAATCTTTAATTGACCATTGGCATATACTTTTCACGATTTTCGAAAATTGCCCAGAGGTCAATTGCCAGCAATATAAGTGCAATTGGTAGTCCTGACGGTGCATGAATGATATGTGTTAAAACTATTCCAATCATAACCGGTAAAATAATTATTGCACCTAATGCCCGGTATTTGTTGGTAATGAAAAGCACGCCACCAACAATTTCCGCAACTGCAATAAGCGGCATCAACCAATCTATCTCCATAAATGCGCCCATTACTTTCATCATTTTTTCGGGCATATCTTCTGGTACAGGCATGTAGTTAAAAAACTTATTCAGCCCGGCGTTAATAAACATCAGTCCAAAAAGCAGACTTAATACAAACAGAATTTTCTTTTTCATATTCTTTCCTTTTTAATAAAGAGATCAAATTGTTTTTGTGTACTGGAAAATCCAGAAGGTCCTGCCAAATTTATCTGTGACTTATTTGCTAATTTCCTTATTGTGGTATTGTTTTTTACACAGGACAAATATCTTTTTAAATTTTCACGTTATTGAGGTGTAAAGACGGCATATTAGGGGGGATGATGCGACAATTATTTGAAAAATCTCTCTTCTTCCATCCTCAGACAACACCGGAATAGCCTCCGATAAAGCAAAATGAGTAAGAAATTGCCGCAATCACTCCCTCATATTGATTTGCCATGTTTTGAAAGGCATATAAGTCGACTACTACAATCGTTAAATTTCCCTTCCCTTTTTAAAATTTAAACAAGACAGCGGAAGTGCAAGCTTAGGCTGACAAGATGTTTTTATTTCTTTGCAAATACAGCTTCCCGGCAATCCAGGCAATTGGTAAAGACATAATAACCAGGGTCCATCCGTACCATGGGGGAGCAATATTCATATTTGCGGTAACTATCGCTCCTACCGCACTTAATACTGTACCGATTCCTCCCAAAATAAGTGAATGCTTCAACGGATCCTTTGGAGAAAGCTTTGCCGTGAGATAACACCCTGCCAGACTGAAAATAGCGCGATACAAGATTACAAAAAGAATAAGTCCTGTACCTACATTAAGATGGCCTTTTGGTAACACTCCCACCCCTTCGAGTATTGCATCGATAGCGGAATGCGTTATCCCAATGAAAACTAAACCCGCCAATACTGCGCCGATACTTTTGAATGTGTCTTTGTTCATAACTTCTGACTATTAAATGTATATCAAAAGTAGGTGTTACTTCCTTATTTAAAACGGTGTGAGAACGACAAAAAGGAGGTGCGATTACGACATATTGAGTTAATCGAAGTATAGATAGCAAAAAGATAAATGATATTGTCCCTAAAATAAACCGCCGAGATTCTTTCAGGAGACACGGCAGCGGCAAAGGGAAAGGAAAAATCCCCTTCCATCCTATTGATTGTTTTGTCTGCTTTTTCTATTGTCGTCGGGGAAGTTATTAGTTGGAGTAAGATATTGTTTTGCCAACCATGCTTTCATTCCCCCTTTCAGGATGAAAGTTTCTGTAAAATCATTTCTTTGCAAAACCTCATCGGCCCTTTCACTATTATCTGTGGAAGATCCTGATCCATACAAGATTATAGGTCTATTTTTCGGAAAATTTTTCTCTTCCATTTTGACGACAAATTCATTGAGGGGAAGATACGGTATAGAGATAGCTCCTTCGATATGACCTTCCTCAAAAGCCAGATTTGGCCGTATATCAATGATCACATAATCCTGATTTTTATTGTGAATTATTTCCTGAACTTCTAATGGTGTGATGACATTTCTGGTAATCTTGAATGAAGGACTTGTATTTCGCACCAGTTGAATAGCTAAAGGATAAGATTTGCCTAACCATTTTTTATGTCCGCCTTGCAAAACCGCCACTTTTTTAAAACCACTTTGGAGTAGTAATCTGGCAGCTTTTTCCCCGCCAGCATTGGTAGAGTCATAAATGATAAAGCTTTTTTCTTTGGGCAGAAATTCTAGTTTGTCTGGCAAGGAGTCATAAGGAATCCAGACAGCAGGAACAAGATGGCCCCGTATGTAGTCCATTCTGCCTCTTACATCTACTACGAGATAATTCTGGACCTTATCCGAATTGATAATTTCGTATGCACGGTCAACAGAAATGAATTTGATATTCTCCTTTATTTTCTCCCGGGTACAATTTGTATTAATAAGGACCAAAGACAGAAATAAAAACAACAGAAAGGGTTTTACAACAACCAAAGGATTCTTTTTTATAAATGATCTTTTCACGGAAATGGCAGTTCTCATCAGTTTCTTCATTTTAAGAAAGATTTATAATACATAATGAAACTACCCGACCAGTCCCTGATCAGGTAGTTTTAAACAACTTAAAAAATGGGTAGTATTACCAAACGTTAGCAGAGTTGAATTGAGTACTCCAGTTAGCAGGGTTTCCGCCACCATGGTACTGCGCTGCGCCAACAAAGTACCAGTTTCTGTTCTGATATGAGCCGGAATTATTTGTCAGGGAAGTGCGGTAAACGTTGTCGATGTAGAAGTCAACTTTTCTCAGACCGCTTGCAGAACATTTATAATTGTGCCATCCAGTTCCACCAACAACGGTATAAATATACTGTCCTCCACCTTGAACATAAGCCTTCAGTACGTTGTCACTTAAAGTTCTAACGAACCCCATTTCATTACCAACCCATGTAGAAACGTTGTCGCAAACAAAGATAGCCAGTTCACTTGCACCGCTTGACGCACCTGATCCACCAGCCATATTTGAATTAACTGCAAAATTGCTACCGTAGATCGAATTATAAGCCTGAGCAGCTGCGTATTTCGTGCCGCAGCCTGTTCCCAGAGGAACAATAACATTACTCCCACTTATATAGGGACCGGAACCACAGGTAGTCCATAAGTTAAATCCGCTTGGTGCGATGGACGCACTAGCCATCACTGAACTTTCTTTGCTGGCTGTAGGATCCATGGAGTCTTCACTACAACTGAAACTTATTAAGAGTGTAAGTGCCAGGACACTCCTGGAGAGAAATTTTACATTTGAACTGGTAACATAGTTGATGATTGAACTGATAACGGTTGTTAAATTTTTCATAAAACTTATTTTTAAAGGGTTAAAAATGAGTTTTAAAAGTACAGAGCGAATAAAGGCACTTCTTGTACTATAGTTCTTATTTTTGTAATTCTCTATATTATAGGTATTTGCTACCTCAAGAAAAAAGGTGGCTCACTTCTTGATTGCAAGTGCTTTAAAAACAAAAATGAAAAATTTCCCTTTGTTGCTATTTATTTTCTTTATTCCTGTTCTTTCCAACGCGCAGGCGGTTTTAGTAAATGGTAAACCTATAGATGAGTACTGTGCCGATATTAATGTTACTTCAATACCAGATTCAATAAAAAGAAATAATTACAATATTGAAAAGGTGGAAATAAACGATGATTGCCTATTTATTTTTGTTGGTTACGGCTGTGGCTGTGGAACCTCTGATTTTTCGCTTCATCAATATAACATTATTAATAAATTAAAGCCTGAAATTCATTACTCTCTCTCAAACAAAACAAATAATATCTGCAAGGCACTTTGCCATGAAAAGTTAGCTTTTGATATAAGCGAAATTTTGCGGTTCCTGAAAAATAAAAATGACCTTATTTATATTGACGGATACCAAAGCGTTTCAATAAGTAAATAAAACTTCTGTCAAAGTACCAATAAGTTCAAGCACCTGCAAGAATAAAATGCAGATGGATACTGTCCTTACTTCACTTTATGTCTCCTACTTCCAGATATCCTGACCCTATTATATTGCTGGAGCAAGATGGCAAGAACATTATAGAAGAGATTGGAAATAAAAATCAGTCCGGCGAATAAGTAATTTTCAGAGGCAAGGCAGTGAATAGAAGTCAAAAAGAAAAAAGAGAAACAAAGAATATGATATCTTTCATAAACCAATATCGAATTCTTATACTTTTTTGCTTGCGAAGGATTTTTAATTATTGCATGCACCTGTTTAGAAACATACCTGGTCCAGTCTCCATTCTGAACAACTTTTCTTATCAGTCTGACGCCAAGTTTTTCGTAAAAAGTTTTCCTATTACTCAATTGTAGTCTTCCAACTATAGATTCGGGTAACATCACTGGAAGAATGCTGACGACAAGAAAAATATAAAACCAAAAATCGGTTTTATAAATGTACCAATACCAAAATATAGCAGTAAAACCCAAAACGGTCCAAAAGAAATTGATGAGGAGATTTAAAAACCTAACCATAAATGAAAAATAGCAAAAAGTCTTATTTCTTTTACAATTTCGTCCTGCCGGAGTCTAAGTCCCTTGTGTTAATAATATCATAAAAGTTTTTATTGAATCTGCTGAAATGGCAACAAAAGGAGAAAGCGCATTCTTCTTAAATAACCGCCAGATAATTGATGCGTAGAGATATAGTGTTTCAGTAATTATGAACACACTCCTTCTTTTCCTTTTATTGTTTCATCTAAACTCTTGTAGAACAGGCTCCGAAATGAATACAGCACAAGTTTCAATAATAGATGCAGTAAAAGATAATCAATTGGCATTCGTGGAAACTCAATTAAAAAATGGTGCCGATGTAAATACAAAAGACAAAAAGGACAGGTCTCTCCTACTCCTTGCTACACATGCTAACAACTTGGGAATGGCACAACTACTGGTTTCCTATGGTGCTGACGTAAACCAGCAGGATGATATAAAAGACAGTCCTTTCCTATATGCAGGGGCTTCAGGATATAAGGAGTTGGTTAAACTATTCCTGGCGAATGGCGCCCGTTTTGACATTTTCAACAGGTATAACGGTACTGCGCTGATTCCTGCCTGCGAGCGAGGGCATATTGAGGTGGTTGAAATACTTGTCAATACCAAAGGATTTCCTATTGACCATGTGAACCGATTGGGATGGACCGCACTAATGGAGGCTGTTGTATTGGGAGACGGCAGCAAAAAATATGTAACTATTGTCCAAACCCTTGTGAATGCCGGATGTGATATTAGTATTCCCGACAATGAAGGCACAACGGCTTTAGAGCATGCCAGACTGCGAGGTTACCTAGCAATAGCAGACATTCTCAAATAAATAGGATCTTCTCATAGCAACGGCGCATACGAGGACAGTAATACGTTAGGAATTGCATTGCAATATTTTCCAGTAATTTTCCTGATATTTTTTATGTCGGGTTTTAATACGACCCTATGAAGTATATTATGTCAATTCTAATTTGTTTAAACGCTTTCGCTTGCATGACACCTTCAATAAAACTTAATTATTCTCATCCTAACGTCAAAATAGCAGAGTATTTTATTAGCGGCACCAAAGAATGCTTTGTTGAAGATCGAACTAAGGCGAGGAATTGGAACCAGAACGATTTAATATTAAAAGCATTTGATTTTAGGTCTGATACAGGTGATACTGTCGTTCATATCCTATTTTTCGACGGACAAAGTGATGCAATTGTGTTTGAAAAAGCCAACAATTTCAAGAAAAACGATACTTTAAGAAGTGTTCTTAATGGTGCGGTATTGTATGTAATAGAAAACTCAAATATGAAAACAGCAGATGAGCTGGCTGGTTGGTTTGCAGGGAAAGAGTGAGAATGTCGCCAAAGTAATTAAGCAAAGTGCGTATGAGTCAGGCAATTGAACATGTCGAGTGTTACTCAAAAGGCGGAATTAAAGACCAGGTAAGTGAAGTATTCAAAAGCCGGATGGCGACAAGGATAGGTAAGAAATGTTCAAATAATCAAAAAATGTATAACGGGAAAGGTTCTTTTCAACGGTTTGAAACGACTACTGCTTTTCTACATGCTTGTCCGTGAAATCATTATTATATAGTTTTGCAGCTAGATGATAAAGTTTATAGCAAGATTTCTTCTGGCTCTGTTTGTACTCCTATCAAGCGGATATGGTCAGATGTATGCTCATCATCCGGAAAATCCTTCTTATTCTCCGACAAAAAATATTACCGCTCCGGAAAATACAATCTTCGAACAAACACAAAATACCGAGGATGTCATCATCAAATCTTTTGGATCCGGTGACGAAAATAACTTAAAAATAGGTGTCGCCGAAAGTGTGGCTGAGGAAGACGAATTCCTTTTTTCCAAAAAGTATTTGGAGAGCCATCACTTTACTCCTCTTTTTAGCGGTCAAACAGACCCATATTATTTTCACTACCTTAAAAAACGCTTATCTTTCTTTAAGCATTTTTCAAATTTCTCATCTCATTGGTCTCT
>DASPJL010000073.1:0-5564 GCA_035628645.1 Cytophagales bacterium
ACAAAACCAAAGAAAGAATTTCCCAAAAAGACATCAGTGAAATACAGACGTAGGCAGGAAAAAGCTTATAACTGAAGACACCGATACCTTATACCCAAACCTGAGACCTAATGACTTTAATCGATTACCTCGTTTTCCTGCTTTACTTTTTTATTGTTGCCGGCTATGGAATTTACATTTACCGGAAGAAAAAAGCATTAACAACAGATTCAAAAGACTTTTTTCTGGCTGAAGGATCACTAACCTGGTGGGCGATCGGCGCCTCGTTAATTGCATCTAACATTTCAGCTGAACAGTTCATCGGAATGTCGGGATCAGGTTTTGCAATGGGCCTGGCCATTTCCACCTACGAATGGATGGCTGCAGCAACACTGATTATTGTTGCCGTATTTTTTATTCCGATTTACCTTAAAAACAACATTTATACAATGCCGCAATTCTTAAGGCAAAGGTATAATCTTACCGTCAGTACGATAATGGCCGTATTCTGGCTAATGGTTTATGTGCTGGTCAACCTGACTTCTATACTTTACCTTGGGGCATCAGCAATACAGACCATTTCCGGACTTAGTTTTGAGGTGTGTATATACGGGCTGGCAATATTTGCAATCTTCATTACGCTCGGTGGAATGAAAGTAATCGGATACACAGACGTACTGCAGGTATTGGTTCTGACTATAGGCGGACTAGTCACCACGTTTCTTGCTCTTGATCTGGTGGCAGAAAAATTTGGGGATTCAGGAATCATCTCAGGCCTGAGGATTATGAAAGAGCAAGCCTCTTCTCATTTTCATATGATATTAAATGAAAATCAACTCATGATTCCTGACGGACAAGGCGGAGTAAGGGATGCTTATAAGGATCTTCCGGGGATTTCGGTGTTGATTGGAGGGATGTGGATCATTAACTTAAGTTATTGGGGATGTAATCAATACATTACGCAAAGGGCCTTGGGCGCTAATCTGGAGACTGCCCGAAGTGGCCTTCTGTTTGCAGCATTTATTAAACTGCTTATGCCAGTGTTGGTTGTGTTCCCCGGGATTGCCGCTTATGTACTTTACCAAAACGGTTCCTTTCAGGCGGAAATGGTAAATGCAGCCGGACATGTGAAACCTGACCATGCCTATCCTGTTTTGCTTAATCTTTTACCTACGGGATTGAAAGGTCTGTCTTTTGCGGCCCTTACAGCGGCGATTGTTGCCTCCATGGCAGGTAAAGCCAATAGCATTTCAACCATCTTTACTTTAGACATCTATAAAAATTTTCTTAATAAAAATGCTTCTGAAAAGAAGCTGGTAAATACCGGTAAACTCACAGTAATCGTAGCTACTGTCATTGCGGTGATTATTGCTCCGCAGCTCAGAAGCCTGGACCAGGGATTTCAATATATCCAGGAGTACACAGGTTTTATTTCGCCAGGCGTGTTTGCCATTTTCATTTTAGGGTTTTTCTGGAAGAGAACCACTTCTCTTGCAGCAGTAGTAGCTGCCGTACTGACGATTCCCCTTTCTACTTTCTTTAAGTTCTTTTCTCCGGAGATTCCTTTTATTGACAGAATGGGACTTGTATTCCTCATACTGGTGGCGGTAATGGTAGTACTTAGTCTAGCCGATAAGAAAAGTAAGAACAACCCGAAAGGATTGGAAATAGATCCTTCAATGTTTAAGACTTCAACCTCGTTTGCCATCGGGTCGATAATCATCTGCGGGATATTAGCGGCTTTGTATATTGTTTTTTGGTAGGGGAGGAGGTATTAGGCTTTGGAGATAACTGATGTTGAGTAGTTTGTTTTGAAAGATAAATGATAAAGGGTTTTGAAGGAAAAGTCATGCTTGATAGGTATGGCTTTTTTGTTGTTTATGTAAAAGATAATTTAGTAAAAAATGTCAACCAGGTTTTTAAAACTTCGAAGCATTTAAGATAAACTTAGGAGAGAAATTATTTGATTAGCTTTTACTTAATTTATTTATTAATATATTCCGATGGGCCTTTCCCACGGGAAGAAATTTTCCTGCTACTAATACCTGATTCCCTTCGAGGTAATCAATCCGTGGAAGAGGAACAATGTAGGATTTATGAATTCTGATAAATGTATCTGAAGGCAATTCCTCCTCGAACTGAGTCAGTGTTTGTTTGGATATTATCCAACTCCCGTGCACGTGGATTTTTATATAATTGCCATATGCTTCAATGAATTGAATCTCGTCCAACATCACCCTTACTAATTTTTGATCAGCTTTAACAAATATAAAATCAGGGTTCTTTTTCGTTATTTCCTCTGTTTTCTCTATTAATGTTGACTTTGAAGCCTTCCTAACTGCTTGTACAAATCGTTCAAAAGAAAAGGGCTTCAATAGATAATCAACTACAGACAACTCAAAACCTTCAATAGCAAATTCCGGATAGGCGGTAGTAATAATTACCTGAGGTGGATTTGCCAGGGTCCGCAGCATTGATAATCCTGAAAGTTTAGGCATGTTTATATCCAGGAAAAGCAAGTCTGCATTTCCTTCCTCCAATGCTTCCATTGCTTCAAAAGCATCTTTGCACTGTTTTATAATTGTTAAATTTGGAATTTGTTCGATATAACTCGTTACAATTGCCCTTGCTATGGGTTCGTCATCAACAACTACACAATTTTTTTGTTTCTTCATTAATTTAAACAGATTTTTAAATTTACCTTACAAAATTCGGGCTGTTGATCTATCTGCAGCGAATGCTTTTCACCATAAATCAAGTCCAGTCTTTTGCGAACATTTAAAAGGCCAATTCCTCCCACTTTTCTTTCTTTTAATTCAACTGTTGAATCTACGGAATTCATTAAATTCATTTCAAAAATATTCTCTTCTACTTTAAAATCCAGCCTGATTATTCCTATTTCATTTCTTTTTGAAGAATGATGTTTAAAGCTGTTTTCAACAAAGACAATGAGCATCAGTGGCGCAATGGAATGGTTTGAGAAATTTCCAGAAGTATTAAATTCTATGACCGCCCTTTCTGAAAGCCTTATCTCCTCGAGCTCAATATAGTTTTTAATATAAATCAGCTCTTTTTCAAGAGACACAAATTGGCGATTGGTTTCATAAAGCGAATACCTCAAAAGATCAGATAACTTAAGCATAAGCCCCGGGAGTTTATCAGATTTAATCACAGAAAGCCCGTAAAGGTTGTTCAACGTATTGAAAAGAAAGTGAGGATTAAGCTGTTCTTTTAACTGCCTCAGTTCTGCTTCTTTTTGTTCTTTTTGAAGCAATAATCTCTCTCTGGCAAGATTAATTACAGATGCCATTACAATAAAGCTGAAAATATTGGCGGCAAGATTTTCATTTTCCCATTTTACCCAGTTTCCCATTTGAAATAGGACATGGAAAACCCAGGAAATCGAGTTTAAAATATAAGGTATGGTAAATACAAAAATGGAAAGCTCAATAACGAACAGTACAAGTCCAAGGGCAAACTTCTTCTTCTTAAAGAGAGGCAGAATGAACGAGTTGTGAAAATAACCGGGAATGGCCATTTGTGCTAGGAACTGTATAAGAAAGCAAATTACTTCAATTCCATTCAGCCATTGTGGGTACTCTTTGAATATTATGACTACTAATAAGATTATGAACCAGAATAAAATATGCTGGATAATCTCATTTTCTTTAGCTAGGAGTAATATGTGAAGGTCTTTAGTTCTTCTGATCATTTCTATTATGTCATTAAAGTAAGGCAATTAAAGCCTTAATTGTTTCGGGTTCAACAATAAGTGACCAACGTTCTGTTATTGATGATTAAAGTCAAAAGACAGCTAAATCACCAATTTTCAAATGTTAATCCTCACACATGTGGCGGTCGTCATTAATTTTTTCCAGCGGTTTTCTGGCGGCTTATGTTTGAGTCGGATTTAACGGAAACAAAGAAATGAAAAAAATATTAACAATTATCACATGTCTTATTATTACAAGTCTACAAGCTTCAGCCAATGAAAAATATTTGACCACGCATTCTCGTGCAAGCTTTGCTTCCATAGTTAAAAATATTTCTGCTGATAGGGCAATATTCACCGCTACTTTATTCTCTTTGCCTTTTATTCAAGCTTTCGAAGCGACCTCAGGTGAAGACACCTTAAGGGAAAAACTTGAAAAAGACATTCCTGAATTAATTGAAAAATACAAAGTTCCGGCAATAGGTGTGGCTTTGATAGAAGATGGAAAGCTTAAGTGGCAAAAAGTATACGGCGAGCTTGAAAAAGATCGTCCTGCCCCACAGGATGCCATATTTAATACAGCTTCTATAGGAAAAACCTTTACTGCTTTGCTGGTATTGAAGCTGGTTGATTCCAAACAATGGAACCTGGACGAACCGTTGGCCAATTACTGGATTGATGAAGATATAAAAGATAATCCATGGCTTTGCAAATTAACTACAAGACATGTATTAAGCCACCGTACAGGTTTTAAAAACTGGAGACGGATGAATCCTTCCCAAAAACTAGAATTTGATTTTGAACCGGGTACTGCTCAACAATACTCTGGAGAAGGCATGGAATATCTGCGGAGAGCGCTGGAGACCAAGTTTAAAAAGCCTTATGACAGAATGATTGACTCCTTAATTTTTAAGCCTTTATACATGAAAAGCTCTCAATACTGGTCCGATACGCTTGATCGTTCAAAGTTTGCATACTCTCATGATGTGAATGGCCTGATTTATCAGAATATGGATTACAATGTGGGAGTTTCAGGCGCGGGTAATATTCATACAACGCTGGAAGATTTAAGCAAATTCGGAATCTATATACTAGAAGGCGCCGGTCTTTCGCCGTCACTATACCAGGAAATGATTACCCATCAGGGGAAAGAAGAAGGGAATGCAGCATTCGGTCTGGGATGGACCGTCATTAAGAATTTGCCGAGCGAGGAATATGTCTTAAAGCATGGCGGAGATGATAAGGGGGTTCATTCAATGCTAATTCTCCTTCCAAAGTCAAAAAAAGGTATGATAGTTTTTACAAACGGGGACAATGGAATTCTTGTCATTGATAAACTTATAAAAGGACTGGTGGACCTGTCAGAAAAATCCAATGATCCCGAAGCCATTGCATTGGATAATGGCACGCTGGATACATATTTAGGAACCTATTTACAGACCGATAATAGAAATCTTCTGGTAAAAAGAGAAGGTAATATTTTGAAAATATCGGGAGAGGGTATTCCATTAATGGAATTGACACCGACAGCAAAAAACAAATTTTATGTAAAGGGATTCAGTATAAATATGGAATTCTTTAACGATACGAAAGACAATACTATGAAAATGAAGATCTTTCAAAATGACAAACATGTGATGGATGCGGTGAGGTCTATTAAATAATTTGGTTTATTAGTTAAACAAATTGTTTGGAACGAAAATCATGGTAGAGCCCCATTTATTTCGTCTCTACCATTTTGATTGGTTGTTTCATGTTAATGTGCGGGGATCGGAATTGCTTTTCCTGTCATTACCGGCTCACCAAACACTGGCATTCCATCCTCATTCCAGGTAAATTTCTGAGCGCGGGGGGAGCGGTGTTTTCCGCATCC
>DASPJL010000074.1:0-19211 GCA_035628645.1 Cytophagales bacterium
AACAATATTTATTCCATGAAGAATTCCTTTTTGGCTACGCTATAGCACAAATGGTGCCCGGACCTGTATTTGCCTTTTGCAGCTATATTGGTGTACTTTCTATGCGTGATTATGGAATTGGTGGTCAGATATTGGGCGGCTTTCTTGCCAGTGCAGGTATTTTTCTTCCCGGTACTTTTTTGATTTTCTTTGTCATTCGTTTCTGGCACCATCTTAAAAAATACAGGTTTGTAAAAGCATCACTTGAGGGAATAACCGCCACCAGCTCAGGATTAGTAATAGCAGCCGCCCTGTCCATGTTTGAACCCATTGATCCTAACTTGCCGAACATGATCATTCTGCTGGTCACATTCACCCTTATGATGTCCCAGAAAGTGCCTCCTGCTTTTATTATTCTTGCAGGCTTATTAGCAGGGCTGGTGTTTTAATTTAGTGATTATCCTTCAGCAGGTATTGCTCTTCGGCCTTACTCTTAAAATTAAATACATTTACGGATGGAATAATCCCAAATCCTTCTAAATTTGCCGCTTGTTAAAATTCAATGGAATTCTTATTCTTATTGGATTTGACCTAAAACAATGCCGGAATAAAACCATCGACAGTCAAAGCTTTAATGAGAATGGGATGGTTTCCCGCAAATATTCGGGAAAGGCAACAATTACGATTAAAATTAAACACATTCACGAATGAAAGTTTTAAAATTCGGAGGCACTTCAGTAGGATCAGTTGAACGTATAAAAACTGTTTTAAATATAATCACCCAGGAAGTTCAAAAAGGTGAAGAAATGGCAGTAGTTTTCTCAGCAATGGGCGGCGCCACCAATCAGCTTATTGAAATGAGCTTGCAGGCCTCACAAGGCAATGATCAATACAAAGAAATGCTCAAGAAACTTCATGAACGACATTATGAAGTTATTAATGCTTTGGTTTCCGTGAAGGTTCAAAGTAAAATATTTGCCAACCTGAAAATATTATTTAATGAGCTTGACGATATCCTTCATGGGGTTTTTCTAATAAAAGAAATTTCACAAAGAACCCAGGACCTGATTATGAGTTTCGGGGAAAGACTTTCAAGCTACATCATTTTTGAATGTCTTAAAGGGAAAGGCGTTGAAGTGGAGTTCGTGGATTCAAGGGAAGTGATCAAAACAGATGATAATTTTGGAAATGCAAGGGTAAACTTTGAAATAACCAATAAAAATCTGAAGGCTTATTTTAATGATCATAAAAAGCTTCAAATAGTTACCGGCTTTATTGCTTCTACCGAAAAGAATGAGACTACAACCCTGGGCCGTGGGGGATCAGACTATACTGCTTCTATCATTGCAGCAGCAGTCAATGCTACTGATATTGAAATCTGGACAGATGTAGATGGTATTATGACCGCAGATCCGCGAAGTGTAAAAAAGGCTTTTACCCTTCCGGTGGTTACTTATGTGGAGGCAATGGAAATGTCGCATTTCGGCGCCAAAGTAATTTACCCGCCTTCTCTTCAGCCTGCATTTAATAAGAAGATTCCTCTTAAAATTAAGAATACTTTTAATCCTGAATTTGAAGGAACCCTGGTTACAGAAAAGGGGAAAAAGAATGGTTTTTTAATTAAAGGCATTTCCTCGATAAATAACGTAGCCTTATTAAACCTTCAAGGCGGAGGAATGGTGGGTGTAACCGGCATTTCTGCCAGGTTATTTAATGCGCTTGCGAACAACAACATCAACATCATCTTAATTACTCAGGCCTCTTCAGAGCATTCGATCTGCTTTGCCGTGGATCCGAAAGATGCGGTAAAAGCCGGGTTAGTAATAGAAAAGGAATTTGCATTTGAGATTTCCACAAAAAAAATAGAGAAGGCGATTATAGAAACCGACCTTTCCATTATTGCCATCATTGGCGAAAACATGAAACACACTCCCGGTATATCAGGGAAACTGTTTAATGCTTTGGGCAAAAATGGCATTAATGTAGTTGCCATTGCACAAGGATCATCCGAATACAATGTTTCTGTAGTTATTGGGAAAAATGATCTTTCCAAAGCACTGAATGCACTCCATGATTCCTTCTTTCTTTCCAATACAAAAACACTGAATGTGTACATTATAGGCGTAGGTCTGATCGGAAGCACCCTGATAAATCAGTTGGAAAAACAAGCCGAATTTCTGGCTTCACAGCGCTCTTTAAACATCAATATCGTAGGACTGGGAAATACGCGCAAAATGCTCTTTAAGGAAGATGGGATAGACAAAAAGAACTGGAAATCCCTTATGGAATCTGAAGGAGTATTTTATAGCATGAAGGACTACACAGACAAAATGTTTGAGTTAAATCTTCCAAACAGTGTATTTGTGGACAATACTGCAAGTAAGGAAATTGTAAACCACTACAAAGCCATCCTGGAGTCTAGTATTTCTATTGTTACTCCCAATAAACATGCGAACTCAGGAAGCTTTTCTCAATATAATATCTTAAAAAATACTGCCAAAAACCATGGGGTAAGTCTTTTATACGAAACTAATGTAGGGGCGGGACTTCCGGTATTAAGTACTTTACAGGACTTAATTATAAGCGGAGATCAAATTCTAAAGATCGAAGCCATTCTATCCGGTACTTTATCCTTTATTTTTAACAATTTTAAAGACGGAGCTAAATTCAGTGAGGTAGTAAAAATTGCAAAAGAAAAAGGATATACCGAGCCCGATCCGAGAGATGACCTAAACGGCATGGATGTGGCCAGAAAAATATTAATCCTGGCACGGGATTCAGGCTTTAATATGGAACCTGAAGATGTAAAAGTGGAGAATATTCTTCCCTTGAATTGTCAGAAAGCCAAGTCTGTCCCGGAGTTTTTTGAGGAGCTTGAAAAGGAAAACGAATACTTTGAAAAAAAGAGAAAAGATGCAGAGGCAAAAGGCCAAGTATTACGATTTATTGCCACATTAGAGAACGGAAAAGCTTTCGTAAGCTTAAAAGCAGTGGACGGCAATCATCCATTCTACTCATTATCGGGAAGCGATAACGTGATTTCTTTTACGACTGAAAGATACAAGGACAGGCCATTGGTAGTTAAAGGACCGGGAGCAGGAGCAGAAGTAACGGCAGCAGGCGTTTTCGCTGATATTATCAGCGTAAGTACTTATTTGTCTTAGATCTTCTTATTGTCGGAATCGCGGATTTAATGGATTGCACGGATTCCATGGATTTCAAAATAGCTTACTTTGGAAGGTCGAGAAATTTTTGGTTCAGATCAATGAAAATTGTCAGTGATAATCATTTAACTGATTTGCTGCCCTGCCGTTTCCATCATTGAATGGGTGAATATTCACAAAAACCAGATGAATAAATGAAGCATCTGCAGCTAAATAGCCAAAAAAATTAATGATGGTCATCTGTAAATAATAAAAGTGATACTTTGTGGCTTAAGTTAACGGGTGAAATACAATAAAATTATCGGCTGCTAAAGCCCCAGATTCTGTTATACCAATATTAACCTCCGCTCGAAGGAGGAATAATATAAATATGTTCATCTTCTTTTAATTCGTAATCGGCCGGAACAAATTCTTCATTCACTGCGAATCTGCATGAATTTAATACTATTGCAGCCGAACCATTTACCTTTATCAGTTCATTTCTAAGTGCTGCAATAGAGGTAACTTGAGCGTTTTCTATTTCAAAAACCTCATCGAAATAATCCTTTAATATGGCAAAAACATGAATTTTCAAAGTATTAATTTTTTTCTAGCGAGTCAAATGACTATTCCTTAAATAATTACCGCATCACTACCCTCCAATGTCCAACATAGAAATCCCACTTCCCTTAAATCTTACTTTTTGTTTATGCCCCAAGGCTTCAGTGAGTTTTTCAACAAGGCCTTCTTCGCTGTTTAAATTTTTTATTGAAATGGCTTTATCTTCGCTTAAGCACCCGTAAATATTTCCAAAACTGTCTAACCTTAACCGATTACAATCAGCGCAAAAAGGAGTAGATTCATTGGCTACTATTCCGAAAATATTTCCGCCTTCTGTAGTCCAGTAATTGGCGGTTGAGGATTTTTCTCTTTCTAATCTCTCAAAATTATACTTACGCTTTATTTGATTTAAAACTTCTTCCTGGGAATAAAAATGTTCCTCAAAAGAGCCTTTTTGAAGATGGCCCATTTTCATTAGTTCCAGAAAACGAATGGTTATGCCTCTTTCAAAACAGAAATCCAATAATGGAAGAATTTGATTATCGTTAAGGCCTTTCATCACCACACAATTAAGCTTTACCTCTATTCCGGAGTTGATGGCTTCATCTATTCCTTCAATTACCTTTGTTACATTCTTTCTCCTGCTGATCCTGAAAAACTCATCCTGATGAATGGCATCCAGGGAAATATTTATATGGGATAGGCCGGCTTCTGCAAGTTCCTTTGCCTTATTTTTAAGTAAAAACGCATTTGAGGTCATTTTGATAAAGGGAATGCCAATTGCCTTTAGCCCTTTGATCAGAGGAATTAATTCCCTGTAAAGTGTAGGTTCTCCACCGGTAAGTCGAATGACTTCAAGATTTAATAATGAATGAAGGGAATTCACCATCAACAGAATTTCATGGTGACCCAAAACCTTCGTCAATTCTTTCTCAACTGCAGTCTCTGACACTTCCTCTGTTCCACTTACGCAATATACACAGCCTAGATTACAGGTATTGGTCAAACTCACCCTAAGAGTTTTGAACATTCGGCCATAAGCATCGGTGATGGGGGGATATTTCATCCTTAATTCTTTTCTCTGCTTTTTGACTAACAATCAAAAACGAGTTTTAATTATTTATTTTAAGATTTTTCCTAACCTAAAGTATAAGGATAAATAACATGGGTAGACCAAAGCCTACCCATGAAGTTAATATTTTGTTGCTAAGAAAAAAAGCTCACTACATATTTTACATATGCAAAGGTCTGTTCTCGGTGGCTGCCAAGCAAGCTTCCTTCATGGCTTCCGTATAGGTTGGATGGGCATGAGACATTCGAGCTACATCTTCCGCGGATGCCCGGAACTCCATCGCTACTACCGCTTCTGCAATCATATCGGCAGCTCTTGCACCAATAATATGAACGCCAAGTATTTCATCTGTATTTTTATCTGCCAAAACTTTGACCAATCCCTCCAAATCCATACTGGCCCTAGCCCGGCCCAACGCTTTGAAAGGGAAGGATCCTGATTTATAAGCTCTGCCGGCTTCTTTCAGTTGTTCTTCAGTAAAGCCAACACCAGCAACTTCCGGCCAGGTATACACTACTCCGGGAATTAAATTATAGTTAATGTGCGGCTTTTGTCCTGCAAGACTTTCTGCTACAAATACGCCTTCTTCCTCTGCTTTATGAGCCAACATCGGCCCTTTAATTACGTCGCCTATTGCATAAATTCCAGGGACTGCTGTTTCCAGGTGGTCATTTACTTCGATCTTTCCTCGCTGGTCGGCCTTCAAACCTGCATTTTCCAAGGAAAGACCCTCTGTATATGGAACCCTTCCAACTGCTACCAAACAATAATCGCCTTTAATTTCAAGTTTTTCCCCTGCTTTGGATTCAGCCGTTACGGTAACCTCATTTCCTTTTACGGTTGCTCCTGTCACTTTATGACTGAAATGAAAATCAAAACCAAGCTTTTTTAGCACTTTCTGAAGTTCTTTTCCCAGCGTCCTATCCATAGACGGAATCAATCCATCCAGAAATTCTATAACAGTAATTTTTGTGCCTAGTCTGGCATATACTGAACCCAGCTCCATTCCAATAATTCCTCCTCCTATTACAATCATGTGTTTTGGAATTTCCTTAAGTTCCAAAGCTTCTGTTGAAGTAATTACTCTTTTTTTATCAATCGTTACATTAGGAATTTTTGTAGGCTTTGAACCTGTGGCAATAATAGTTTTACTGGTTTTTATCTCTTGAGTTTTTCCATCCGAACCTGTTACCTTGATCGTATTTTTGTCAACAAAACTGCCCAAGCCATTATACACATCAATTTTGTTTTTCTTCATTAAATAATTGATCCCATCTGTGTTTTGCTTTACCACATCCGCCTTTCTTTTGATCATTTGCTCCAGATTAGCTTTCAGTCCTTTTATTTCCACTCCATGGGTTTCAAAAGTATGCGCTGCATTGTGATAATGTTCACTGGAATCTAACAAAGCCTTTGAAGGGATACAACCTACATTCAGGCATGTTCCTCCCAAGGTCGAATACTTCTCAATAATTGCGGTTTTAAATCCAAGTTGGGCACATCTGATTGCTGCCACATATCCCCCAGGTCCTGATCCTATTACCGTTACATCGTATTGCATTGTATTTAATTTTAGTATTTTCTGTTTTTGTTTTATCTAGACACTTAGCGCTCAATCCCCTAATTTCTATATTTAAAGTTCCTTGTTCAATACCGAAATTCAATTTTTACCAACTCACGCATTCTATCATTCACGCATTCACTTATCTTACTACACTCCCAAAAGCAATCTGGAAGGATCTTCCAATAATTGTTTTACTCTAACAAGGAAACTCACGGCTTCTCTTCCGTCAATTATTCTATGATCATAAGACATAGCCAAATACATAATAGGTCTTACGGTTACCTGTCCATCAATCACTACCGGTCTTTCTACAATATTATGCATTCCGAGTATGGCAGATTGAGGAGGGTTTAAGATCGGAGTGGAAAGCATAGAACCGAAAATACCGCCATTGGTAATGGAAAAAGTTCCACCCGTCATTTCCTCAATCGTTAGTTTGCTTTCTTTGGCTTTTGTAGCAAGATTTACGATTGCTTTCTCTATCTGATCAAATGATAATTTTTCAGCATTTCTGATTACCGGAACGACAAGTCCTTTGGGAGCAGAAACCGCAACAGAAATATCAATAAAATCATTGTAAATAATTTCATCTCCATCAATAAAGGCATTCACTGCGGGGAATTCCAGAAGGGCCGTACAGGCTGCTTTGGTAAAGAAGGACATAAAGCCGAGACCCACACTGTACTTCTCCTTAAATTTATCTTTGTACTTGCTTCTTAAATCCATTACCGGCTTCATATCTACTTCATTAAAAGTAGTAAGCATGGCCGTTTCATTTTTAGCAGCAACCAATCTTCTGGCGATTGTCTTCCTGAGACTGGTCATTTTTTGTCTTCGGGAACCTCTTTCTCCGACAGGAGCAGAAGGAGCATTCTCAGCCGGAGAACTTGCAGGTTTAGTCGCTGGAGCTGCTTGTTTTACTGAGGCATTTTGTGCATCTTCTTTTGTTATTCTTCCATCAACTCCAGTCCCTTTTAATTCCTGGGCGCTTACTCCTTTTTCACTTAATATTTTAGCAGCTGCAGGAGAGGCATGTCCTGACGCATATGTTTCTTTAGATTCCCCTGAAGGCTTGGTTGTTACGGCGCTACTTTTTTGAGCTGCACCTGAGGAAGCAGCATCAGCCTGGGATACTTCTCCACTTACGGCTATTTTACAAATCAAAGCACCGATTTCTATGGTATCTCCTTCTTTGGCAATAATTTCAAGCGTACCGGAAGCATCAGCAGGCAGTTCAAAAGTTGCCTTATCAGATTCAATTTCACATAAAATTTCGTCTTTGTTCACAAAGTCCCCTGATTTTCTATTCCAGGCTCCAATGGTTACTTCTGAAATGGATTCTCCTACGGACGGAACCCTCATTTCAATTACTTTTCCTGATGCTGCGGTCGATACCATTTTTGATTCAGGTTGTGTGGTAGTTGTTGTTTCTTTAGGTTTTTGATTATTTGAAGATGCGGCTCCTTCCTGTATGCTCCCGATCACCTCGCCAATAGAAGCTGTATCTCCTTCCTTCATTGCTGTTGAAAGCTTACCTGCCACAGGCGCTGTAAATTCAAAAGTGGCTTTATCCGACTCAAGTTCACAGATTACTTCATCCAGATTGACTTGGTCTCCATCTTTTTTTAACCACCGGGCAATGGTCACTTCTGATATTGATTCGCCGACAGTTGGCACCTTAAGTTCCATAAGTTTTTGTTTTTATTATTAAAAAAATTACTATCAATATATCTTATTCAAATGCTCTTTTTATAATATTAGCTTGTTCTTCTGCATGTTTTTTGGCATAACCTGTAGCTGGAGAAGCGCTAACTCGTCGGGAAATAATATCATAAGTTCTCTTTCTGTAGCTTCTCAATAAATAGGACCAGACACCCATATTTTCAGGCTCCTCCTGAACCCAGTAAATTTTTGCGTCTTTATAACCGGAAAGAGCTGCATCTACTTGTTCTGTAGGAAAAGGATGTACTTGTTCAACCCGAACAATAGCTATATCTTCTCTTTTCTTCTCTTGTTGTTCGGTGAATAATTCCCAATAGAATTTTCCTGAACAAAGCAATACCTTCTTTACTTTGGAAGGATTTGCATAAGTATCCGGAATAACCTCCTGGAATTTTCCCTTTAAGAAATCATCCATAGGAGAAACGCATAAAGGATGTCTCAACATTGACTTGGGAGACATTACAACCAATGGCTTTCTGAAAGGCCAGGCCAATTGCCTTCTTAATAAATGGAATAGATTTGCGGGAAGTGTTACATTAGCAACAATCATGTTATATTCAGCGGAGAGCTGCAAAAATCTTTCTACACGCGCACTGGAATGTTCAGGGCCTTGTCCTTCATATCCATGAGGAAGAAGCATAACAAGGGAATTCATTCTTTGCCACTTTGTCTCCGAGCAGGAAATAAACTGGTCAATCATCACCTGGGCTCCATTGGCAAAATCCCCAAACTGAGCTTCCCATACTACCAATGCATTTGGGTTAGCCATTGAGTAACCGAACTCAAAACCTAAAACGCCAAATTCAGAAAGCAAAGAATTGTAGATTGTAAAATCCTCCTGCTTTGCATCTATATGATTCAAATTATAGTAAGGAACGCTTGTCGCTGCATCATGAAGCACCGCATGTCTGTGAGAGAATGTGCCCCTTTCAACATCCTGGCCACTTACCCTGACTTTTTTATTTTCCAATACCAATGAACCATAAGCCAAAAGTTCTGCAGAAGCCCAGTTCAGCACTTTACTATCAAAGAACATTTGCTTACGCTCTTTTAGAAGCTTATCGATCTGCTTTAATGGTTTAAATCCTTCTGGAATCGTAATCAGCGCCTTTCCTACTTTTTCATAAACCTCTTTAGATATTGAAGTATCAGGTGAGGCAACAAAATCTTCTGGAGTAGATTTTCTTAATTCACTCCAGGCTTTTTCAGTTTTTTGATGCTGATAAGTAACCTGATGCTCCTTAACCAAATTTAATCTGGCTTGCAAAAGGTTTCTGAATTCCTTGTCCATATTTGCCGCAAGCGCCGCA
This sequence comes from Cytophagales bacterium, assembly GCA_035628645.1. Lineage (GTDB taxonomy): Bacteria > Bacteroidota > Bacteroidia > Cytophagales > Cyclobacteriaceae > DASPJL01. The sequence goes on from DASPJL010000074.1 coordinate 9,352, forward strand.
TCAACATCCCCTCGTTCAATTAACTTTTTGTTGTAAACTTCTCTTGGATTGGGATGTTTTGAGATGATATTATATAGTGTAGGCTGAGTAAACTTAGGTTCATCACTTTCATTATGGCCATGCCTTCTGTAACATACCATGTCAATGAAAATATCTTTATTGAATTTCTGCCTGAATTCAATGGCAAGTTTAGCACAGAAAACTACTGCTTCAGGATCATCTCCATTCACGTGTAAAACAGGTGCATCAACCACTTTTGCTACATCGGTACAATAAATACTTGACCGTGCATCTTCAAAATCAGTGGTAAAACCAACCTGGTTATTGATTACAAAATGAATGGTTCCCCCTGTATGATATCCTTCAAGCTTGGACATCTGGATAACTTCATAAACGATTCCTTGTCCGGCAACTGCTGCATCACCATGAATAAGAATAGGAAGTGTTTTTCCGCATTCTTCATTGTATAGGCTATCAGCTTTGGCTCTTGTATAACCTTCAACAACCGGGTTAACAGCCTCAAGGTGAGAAGGGTTTGGTGCTAGTTGAAGGTTAATACTTTTTCCTGTTGTAGTTTCAATTTGACTGGCATAACCCATGTGATACTTCACATCTCCATCTCCCATGGTGGAGTCTGGATTGATGTTGCCCTCAAATTCATTAAAGATTTGCTCATAGGTTTTGCCCATAATGTTGGCTAAAACATTAAGCCTTCCCCTATGCGCCATTCCTATTATTACTTCTTCAACACCTAACTCTCCGCCCTTGTCGATTATGGCATCCAAAGCTGGAATAGTTGTTTCTCCTCCCTCAAGTGAAAACCTCTTTTGACCTATATATTTTGTGTGAAGGAAATTTTCAAAAACTACTGCTTCGTTTAACTTTTTAAGTATCCTCTTTTTTTCTTCAACCGAAGGATTAAATGCCAGTGCTTCTCTCTCAGATTTGTCCCTGAACCATTTCAGGATTTCAGGTTCCCTGATATACATAAATTCAAACCCAACTGCCCCTGTATAAATGTACTGCAGGTTTTCAATAAGCTTTCTTAAAGTCAACGCGCCTACACCCAGTTCCTTGCTCGCCTCAAAAACAGTATCCAAATCTGCCTCACTTAATCCAAAATCCTGAAGATCCAACAAGGCGTGCCTGTCTTTTCTTTCCCTCACAGGATTTGTTTTTGATCTTAAATGTCCGCGGGATCTATAAGCGTAAATAAGGTTTCTTACCTGAATTTCTTTATCAGACGGAGCATCTATCTCCTTTTGCGGGGAAATTGATTGTCCATTCTTTTCCCCACTAATCAAGGAAAACTCGAATCCTTCAAAAAATTTTTGCCAACTTAAATCTACTGAATCCGGATTTTCTTTGTATGATTTGTAAAGGTCATCAATGTAAGCTCCGTGTGCATTTGATATATATGAATATTTATCCATTAAAAAGAATTTTTTCAATATAGCCTGCAAAGGTAATCACTTATAATTAATATCAAAACTGTAAATTCGTATGCACAAATATCATTGATTTGCAACAGATTAACATCTAAATTTTAATTGATCATTTTGACAGACAAATTTTATTTTTAAACAATGTTTACTTTTCCTACGATCGTTTTACCCAAAGTGTCTCTATTTATTAAATTTGTTTTCCATTATTTATTATTTATGAAATAAAACTCTACCTTTGCAGTCCTTTTTTGATGGACGGGTTCCATCGTTATAAAAAAACAATATGGCAGTAAAAATAAGATTATCCCGAAGGGGAAGAAAAAAATTGTCGCTATTCGATGTAGTAGTGGCAGATGCTAGAGCACCACGAGATGGTCGCTTTATAGAAAAATTAGGTACATATAATCCTAATACAAATCCTGCAACAATCAATATCAATGATGACAAGGCTGTAACGTGGTTATTAAACGGTGCACAACCAACAGATACCACAAGAGCTATCCTTTCTCACAGAGGGGTAATGTTCAGAAAGCACTTGCAAATTGGTGTTAATAAAGGTGCCATCACACAGGAACAAGCGGATGCGAAATTCCAGGCCTGGAAAGATGAAAAAGAAAGTACTATTACTTCTAAGAAAGACAAATTAGCAAAAGCCAAATCGGATGCAAGTAAAGCAAGATTGGATGCTGAGTCTAAAATCAAAGAAGCACGTGCTGAAGCCATAAAGAAAAAGAATACGCCAGTAGTTGAAGAAGCTCCGGCTCCGGAAGTATCGGAAGCGGAAACTGAAACTCCTGCAGCAGAAGCTCCGGCTGAAGAAGCAAAGGCTTCTAATGAGTAGTTAAAATGGATATTAACGCTTGTTACCATTTAGGTCAAGTATTTAAATCTCACGGAACTAAAGGAGAAATACAATTATTTCTTGATGTAGACAATCCGGGGAATTATAAAAAATTGGAATCAGTTTTTTTGGAAATAAACCAAAAACTGGTTCCTTTTTTTATTAGCAGCATTCAGATATCAAAAAATACTGCGATAGTTAAGTTTGATGATGTAGATACCATTGAGCAGGCCGAGGGTCTGATTTCTTCGGATGCATATCTCCCGCTCGAGCTTCTTCCGCCGTTAAAAGAAGGCCAGTTTTACTATCATGAAATTATTGGCTATCAGGTTAAGGATAAAAAATTGGGAATTCTTGGCAAAATAGAAGACGTAGTTTCTCTTCCTCAACATGAAATATTCACCTTTGTATACCAGGATAAAGAAATTCTGGCCCCTTTAAATGATCGCGTAGTATTACAGATAGATCGGGTAAACCAAACAGTAGAAGTGGATCTTCCTGACGGTTTATTGGATGTGTACCTGAATCCCTGATCATTGTCTAAATCCTGAGTCAAATGAGAATAGACATCATTACCTGTCTTCCTAAATTACTGGAAAGTCCTTTTAGCCATTCCATTCTTCAAAGAGCTCAAACGAAGGGCTTAGTGGAAGTAATTGTCCATGATCTACGGGAATATGCCATAAATAAACATCGTCAGGTGGATGATTACGCATTTGGAGGTGGGGCAGGAATGGTGTTAATGATTGAACCAATAGACAAATGCATTCAATCACTAAAAGACAAAAGAATGTATGATGAAATAATCTACATGACGCCAGACGGAGAATTATTCGACCAAAAAACAGCAAACAAGCTTTCCCTGGTCACGAACCTGATAATTTTATGCGGACATTATAAAGGTGTGGATGAAAGGGTGCGTGAACATTTGATTACCAAGGAAATAAGCATAGGCGATTATGTATTGTCAGGAGGGGAACTTGGCGCGGCTGTAGTTTCAGATGCAATTATCCGATTGATTCCAGGTGTTCTTTCCGATGAAACTTCTGCATTGACTGATTCTTTCCAGGACAATCTAATTGCTCCGCCTGTGTATACAAGGCCTTCGGAATACAAAGGGATCCACGTTCCTGACATTCTTTTATCCGGTGATGAAAAAAAGATAGACGAATGGAAAACCAAACAATCTATTGAAAGGACAAAGTTAAGAAGACCGGGGCTCTTTGAAAATGAGTGATGGAGTGAATGAGAGATTGAGTGAATAGATGGGATACTTCTCACTTCCTTCACTTCGAACTTCTAACTTCCAAAAAATATTTTCTTTCACATGCTTTATTTATAAAATCAATTTCTATATTTGCAGTCCTTTTTTTAGAATCTTAAAAAGAAATACCATGAATCCGTTAATGCAGTTGGTGCAGGAAGATTATAAATCTCGAAAAGCTAATTTACCTACTTTTAAAGCCGGTGATACCGTAAACGTTCACGTAAAAATCCGTGAAGGAAATAAAGAAAGAATTCAGCAATATCAAGGCACCGTTATACAAATAAAAAACTCCGGCTCTAACGGAGAAACTTTTTCAGTTAGAAAGGTTTCTAACGGAATAGGTGTTGAAAGAATTTTCCCAATGTCATCTCCCAGTATTGACAAAATTGAACTAGTAAGACAAGGCGCTGTTAGAAGAGCAAGGTTGTATTACTTGAGAGGCAAAATGGGTAAAGCTGCCAGAATTAAAGAAAAGAAAGGTTAATAAAACCTGCTTAAATAATTAAGGAACTCTAAAGTCAAAAGCTTTAGAGTTTTTTATTTTAACGAAAAATCTATCGTCTTTTTTATTGGTTAATGGCAATTAGTTATAATTGCATTTCAAATAGCCATTTTTAAACCCGGCTTAAAAAAAACTATATACGCATGAAGGAAATAAGTGTACAAGAATTGAAAGCCATGCAGGATGCAGGAGAAGATTTTCAATTAATAGACGTCAGGGAACCCAATGAATATGAAGTAGCTAATCTTGGTGGAGAATTAATTCCTTTATCGGAAATAGCCGATGATGAAGACAGGATCGAAAAGGACAAAAAGGTAGTGGTTCATTGCAGAAGCGGCAAGAGAAGTGCCACAGCCATTATGGAGTTGGAAAGAAGGTATGGTTTTGAAAATCTATACAACCTTAAAGGAGGAATATTGGCCTATTCGGACGAAATAGATCCTTCAATTCCCAAGTATTAAAAAGAATTTTTTATTTTAATTAAGATCTTAGGAGAATGCCATGGGCGTTCTCTTTTTTTTGCCCAAATTAATTTCCCTTTTCATATAAATCCGAGGTTAAATTCTAAAACTTAATTTTTCCATTACGTATATATTCTGGATTTCTTACCAGCTTAACCTCGGAAAAAATGAAAAAACTTCTACTTCTAATGCTTTGCATAGCTTTTAGCAATATAGCTTTTGGCGAATTTTATATTTCCAGAGCAGATGGCAACTGGAATGATTTAAGTACCTGGCAACTTTCTTCTGGAGTTGCGACCAGATTACCAAATACACAAGAAGGAGTAATTGATGAAATCGTGATACTTCACAATGTACTTTTAGATGGCGAGGGACCTTACACCCAACCGGGGAAATTATCGCTAGATAATGGCGGAAATCTCACAATCACAAGGCAGTTTATTTTTTCCGGTTCGGAATTAAACATTAATTCATCCTCTACACTTGAAATTACTAACCCTGATATCGATGAAATATTTATTATTCAGCCCGGGTCTGTTGTAAGACCATGGGAATCAGGTGCCCGAATAATCGTAGACAATGCAAATGCAAACACAAGCATAGTAAACAATGGAAATCTTAGAATCATTTTTGGGCTTCTATATACTTCTTCGACTATTATAAATGCTAGTCAAGTTCTAATTAATCCGAATGGTCAAATTGTAACTGAAACAGATTATATCGCTTTGGATAATTCATTTACGAATATCCAATATGGAGATCTTAGAATAGGGGATGACTTAACCATTTACGGAACTGATCTTGCTATTTGTGGCCAACGTGGAAGAATTATTATGGGAATGGCCGAGGACAATGTTGTGGAATATATTAATGGCCAACAGATACCCGATCAAATATGTTTTAATATCACCGAAGACGCCAACCCTACGCCAGTTGAAATCCTAAGTTTTAGAGTAGAAAACAACACCTTGGTATGGGAAGTTTATGAAGAAAGGATTACGGGGTATGAAATAGAAATTTCTGAGGATGCTGAAAACTGGGCAGCAATCGGCGCCTTAGAAAGCAGAGGTGATGGCAATCATACTTACAATTTTACTGTTCATAAATCCGGATATTATAGATTAAAAGTTGTATCCATTGAAGAAGCGGAATACTCTTCCATTCTTTTCTATAATGGCAGCAATGAGGTGAGTTTCTATCCAAGCATAATCCGATCTGGAAAGTCCATCACTTTCACAGGAGAAAAACTGATCGATCAAGTAGAGTTGTTGAATTATAATGGAATCGCTTTGCAAAAAGGAAAACTGCTAAATGGCAAATTTACAGTTAATCAGGTGCCTGGAATTTATATCGTTAAAATACAAAGCAAAAATTTATACAAGACAGGTAAACTAGTGGTTGAATAGAATATGGCGTATTCGTCATTCGTCGTTCGAAAATCGTCATTCTCTACTTTACCTTGTCTCTTTTATAAAAAACAAAACCGTTTTTTTCACCAATTTTCCTCAAACCCTTAACTCCTTCAAGGTCTTTGACTTTATTGATCTTGGTGGAGAGATAAAGGTCTTTGTCTATATCACCATATAAAAGCCAGTTGATGTCCCAGCTTTTTGGATTTGTCACTGGTGGTTTATCCGTATAGTAAAGATGGGCATAGCTTTTATATCCCTTTGTAACCACATAAACATCTTTCCCTTTTAAATCCGCAAAAAAGGCAATGGCGGCGCCTTGTGAATATTGCTCTATTTTTCCAATAAAAAATATCAGGGTTAGCATCACAAAAACGGCTGTTCCTCCAAACAAGGTTCTGAATCCTAGCCATTTTCTATTATGGTTGATCCAATAAATGCTCAGGATAAGGATGCCCAGTAAAAATATTCCCGCTATGGATTCCCAACCTGTCCAATTTACCGCTGCATTTAAATTGGCCAAGGCAAAAGGATCCTTTTTAAATAGTGGTTTTATCAGCTCAATCCTTTGGCCAACAAAAGGTAAGGCTATTGTGGCAAGACTGTATAACCCACCAATAAAAATCAATCCTGCTTTCATCCACCCATTGAATTTCGATTTACCAATTATGATATTGTAAATAGAAAGTGCCGCTAAAAAAGTCAGCGGAAAATAAGCTAGCGAAGAATAATGAACAATTTTTGACTTCACAATCGTAAAGAGAATCAGCACTACCCAAAACAATATTGACATCCATACTTTAAAATCCTTCTGATATATCAATGACTGGGACCGGGTCAACAAAGCATGAATACAGAATATAGAAGCTGGAAAACAACCTAGGAGCAATACGACAAAATGATACCCGAAAAATCCTCCATGTCCGGCATCAGGCGTGCTGAATAAACGAATTTGATATTCAGTAAAAGTAGTTATAAACCAGGTGCCATTAAGAACGGTTTCAATGCCTAACCATACGATCATAATTGACAAGGCGGTAACCGTCCACATTAAGAACTGTGGAATGGAAATGTAGAGCCTGAATTTTTGAAGGATCCAGTAGATTCCTAAACACAATACCACAATCAAATAAGCGACAGGGCCTTTGGTAAGCAGGGCAAAACCAATTAATAATCCGCTTACGATCAGGTAGAAAATTTTATCTTTTCTGAGTGTCAAGTTTTGAACCCCCTCCTTTTTCCAATAGAAAAGAATAAAAAAGTAGAGCCCAAGAAAAATAAAAAAGTTAAACCAGGGATCGATTATTCCCGATTTAAAATAAAGAAAGGGCAAAACGCTGCCGAAATAAGTTAATCCCCATACAAGGCCAAACTTTTTATTGTAGAGCTTTTCTCCGATATTGTAAAGTACAATTAATGTTAAAATCCCACACATGGCATTGGGAAAACGGGCAGCAAATTCTCCTACCCCAAATAAATTCATAGAAATGACCTGAAGCCAGAAAAAAAATGGTGGTTTTTCCCAAAAGGGTTGATAGTTGATATGAACCCTTAAATAACTATCCAGGTTCATCATCTCGCGGGAACATTCTGCAAAATTTATTTCATCCCAGTCGAACAGGTGTACGCCCCCCAAAAAAGGGATGAAAAATAATGCACCTAAAAAACCGAATAAAAGAGAATTTTTTACCCCTTGAATCATGAATCTTTATTTTTCTAACTGGTAAGGCTGGAATAGAAAGACCCTACTCATTATATAAAAAAGTCAAAGGTAAATGGAAATTTTCTATGTTTTAAAGAAAAGCTTTGTTTGTTTCGAAGGGCAAACCTGTTCCTGTTGATTAAACAGACAGTTCTGTTTGACAAAGATCTATTTCCTGGCATTTATTTATTGTTTCTATTCTCGCAATGTTCATTTTTGTTCGCTCAATGCCCATATCCGTTCCCTCACTGTTAATATCTGTCAAATCAAAGTCTATATCTGTCAGATCAATGGTCATATCTGATTGCTCAATGCGCCAGGCTGTCATGTTAAAGTACATATCCGCTTGCTAAAAGCTTCTTCTCTTTATAGACCTATCTTTATCTTCTTTTGGAACAAGACTTGATGTCTAACTAAAATCTTAAGTCTAAAATATTTGAAACCTTTTCTGGTGAAAAGGTTAAAAGAAAGTAAACAGATAAAATCAAATACATAATAAAATGGAAAATTCAGAAATAACAACCTCTTTAAACAGATTATTAGCAAATTACCATATCCATTACCAAAGATCGAGGGCATATCACTGGAACATCAAGGGACCAAAATTTTTCGAACTTCATACAAAGTTCGAAGAGTTTTATACAGATGCTTTATTGAAAATAGATGCAATTGCCGAAAGAATCCTTGCGCTGGGTGGTTCACCTATAAGTTCTCTTCAGGAGTATATACAAAACTCCGAGCTAAAGGAAGGCAACAATAAAATCAGTGATAAGGAAATGGTTCAGAAACTGGCGGAAGATTTTAGAACCTTGGCCGATCAGGAAAAACAAATTATGAAAACTGCCAACGATACAGGTGACGAACGGACTGCCGATATAATGAATAACTACATTGCCGAACAGGAAAAAACCATCTGGATGTTGAAGTCATTTCTTGGATAATGTTAGGCTTAAAGCTGCTAGCCGTTAGCGATCAGCTTTAAGCCTTTTTCTTTAAATAGGGTTACCATTACCCTATTTACTTTTTAAAACTTCGGTAAGTCCCTTCCACCAGTTTAAAAACATCCAGTAGCTCATCCCATCTTTCATTTTGGATAAGATCCTTGGGAAAAAGCTGGCTTGCCATTCCTACGCCATCTGAACCTTTACTAAAAAATTCCACCATATTTTCCATGGTCACGCCTCCGGTGGCTAAAAGCTTGATGTTGTTTAAAGGCGCTTTGAGCTCTTTAATGTAGTCAGCGCCAAAAAAAGTAGTTGGAAATACTTTTACCATGCTTACACCCAATGACCACGCATGATAAACTTCCGTTGGAGTAAAAGCGCCGGGAAAAATAGGAATGTTTTCACTCACTGCCTTCTTGACCACCATCTCATTTAATACCGGCGTTACAATAAATGAAGCCCCGGAATCTACTGCCTTGGAATAATCTTCCAAGGTTATAACAGTTCCGGCGCCAATATTTATATCGTGCCCGAAAGCATCTACCGCAGCACGGATTATTTTAGTAGCCCCGGAGGTATTCATGGTAATTTCAATGGTGGTAAGCCCAGCCTTTTTATACAAAGGCATGAGTTTCATTACCGCGTCTTCTGAAAATCCTCTCAGAATGCCAACAATTGGAGTTTTATGATAGCGTTGCCAGGAAAACATGTTTTTTTAAGTTTTAGAGTTTTTAAAATGGTTGGAAGATCGAAGCGGGAAGTTGGGAGATACTTAAGCGATGACATCCCTCGCTAGGAGGTCTTTATAAATTACTAGTCCCAGGGATGTCATCGCTTCCACCTTCTAACTTCCCGCTTCCACCTCTCCTTCCCATTTAAAAGATTTAATTAAATAAAATAAAGCAGGCAAAATGAGAAAAGAACCGATTATTAATGCATAAGCCAGGCTATTCATCGTCGCCTCAGAGGCTTTTGAGTTATAGAGATCCAAATCCAATCCTGTTTTCATATTCATCACTACCGGGAATTGAATATAAGTCCAGGCGAAAAGGATCATGGATACTTGAAATGCAGCTAAAATACGGGGAATTACAATAGACTTTTTAAGACTTAACCACAGAAAAGGAAGGCATAGTGTTGCCAAAACCAATGCGGCCGCGCTTAAGGGATTTCTTATTATTAGCCTTAATAAATCAAAATCATTGGAATGACCCGTATAGAAGACCAGTCCTCCTGCAATAACAGTAGCGATATTTACATTGCGGGCCTGAATAATCAAATGCTTCCTT
>DASPJL010000075.1:0-83835 GCA_035628645.1 Cytophagales bacterium
ATGAAAAAGACCTTAATATATATGCTGTTATGTGCCTTGTCTTTCGGGGCTACAAATTGCGACTCTCATTTTGAGGAATTAAATACAGATCCGTCCAGAGTAAAGGCTGATGCTTTTAATCCTCAATATCTCCTTACTACCGCTCAGTTAAGATACTCAGGTAGCGCGGATTTTAGCTATGAAACATGGCGTGCTCAATTAATTTATACCAGCACTATGGTCCAGCATTTTGCCACTACAATTGGCTATTGGGCTGGTGACAAATATGCTCAAAACGATGCTTATCTTAGTGCCTATTGGGAAAGATCCTATGATGAACAAGTAAAAAATGTGGTTGATTTAGTTGAGCTGACCAGGGAAAAACCGGAACTAGCAAATTTGCATAATGTCGGTAGGATCATGAAAGTATTAATCTTTCATAGAATTACGGATTTGTATGGTGATATTCCTTATTTCGAAGCAGGACAAGGCTTTTATAAGCAAATTTTTACTCCTAAATATGACAAGCAAGAGGATATTTATGCTGATATGCTTAAAGAACTTTCCGAAGCTACAGCTGCTCTTCCTGCCGAAACAGACGCTTCATTTAGCGGTGATTTAATGTATGGCGGTGACTTGAGTAAATGGAAAAAATTCGGTAATTCCTTAATGCTTCGTTTAGGTATGAGATTGACTAAAGTCAACGAAGCGCAAGCCAAAGAATGGGCTGAAAAGGCGGTTCAAGGTGGTGTAATGGCTAGCATAGATGATAATGCCAAAATCTTGCATGACGCTGCCGGTGGAAGACCGACTGTAAACAGAATCAGCCAGGTTTTAGCAACCTCCAATCCTGAAAACCAAGGTTATGTAAGATGGAGCAAAACTTTTGTAGATTATCTTAAAAATACAAATGACCCTCGTCTTCCGGTAATTGCTCAAACCAGGAATGAAGCCGGAATTTTTGGATTGCCAAATGGATATGAGTTGGATATTACCCAAGAGACCGATATTTCCAAAGCTCCGAATTACGACGCGGCTTTAAGTCAATATAGCTATGCCGGTCCTGCTAGTTTCTTAATTGATTTGGGCGCCCCGACCTTTTTCTTAACCTATGGTGAAGTTGAACTGCTTTTGGCAGAAGCTGCTCAAAGAGGTTTTTCTACTGGCGGAACTGCTGAAAGCCATTATATTGCAGGTGTTACTGCTTCAATGAAAACCATATCTCAATATCCGGGATCAACTGCAATTGATGATGTGGCTATTGCAAATTATTTAACTGCTAATCCTTTTGATCAGGCAAATGCTTTAGAAGTTATCAACTCTCAATATTGGGTCACTACAATTATGAATGACTATGAAGCTTATTCTAATTGGAGAAGATCCGGTTATCCTGTATTAACGCCCGTTGATCATCGCGCTGGTGTTACAGGCGGCGTTATTCCAAGAAGATTTCCTTATCCGGCAGCAGAAGCGGCAGCTAATGCGGCAAACCTTGACGAAGCAGTTTCAAGATTAAATGGTGGAAATACCTTGATCTCCAGAGTTTGGTGGGATAAACAATAATTTTCTTTCTCTAATTAATGTAACAAAGAGGCTTCGATTTTGAGGCCTCTTTTTATCATATTCTTAATCATTTCACGAAGTTTTTCCTTTATTCAATAAGTCGGTCAATCCGAACTTTCATTTCAGTTGTCATTTTAAAAAGAATAGCATGAAGTGTAAAAACTATACTTTGTTCACATGGCTTTTTTTAATCCTGTGCAATCCTCTTCTTGCCCAAAAACATACCGCTTTATTTACAATTCTGCCTTCACAACAAACAGGGGTTGACTTTAAAAATCAAATAAAGGAATCTGAGAAGCAGAACGTTTTATCCTACGAGTATTTTTATAATGGAGGAGGTGTGGCTATTGGAGATGTCAATAATGACGGACTCCAGGATCTTTATTTCACAGCGAATATGAAGCCTGATAGGCTTTACCTGAATTTAGGAAATTTGAAATTTAAGGACATTACGAGACAAGCAAAAATCAAGGGTAGAGAAAAATGGAAAACAGGGGTTTCCATGGTGGATATAAATGGAGATAGGTTTTTGGATATTTATGTTTGCTACTCAGGAAACGGAAATGAGGAAAGCAGGCGAAATCAGTTGTTTATTAATAATGGTGATTTGACTTTTTCTGAAAAATCCGAAGAATTTGGACTTGATGACCCTTCTTATTCTACTCAGGCTGCTTTTTTTGATTATGATAAAGATGGTGATTTGGATATGTATCTGTTAAATCACAACATCAAAGATTTTAAAGATGTGGATCTTGGACATTTGAAAACAGAGTATGATTCCTTAGCAGGAGATAAACTGTTCCAAAATCAAAAGGGAAAGTTTATAGATGTAAGCAGAGACGCAGGTATTTCTGGTAATCCCATAAGTTATGGGCTGGGAATATCCATTTCTGACATCAACAATGATCATTTACCGGATATTTATGTATCCAATGATTACAGAGAAAACGATTACTTATATATCAACAACGGAAATGGCACTTTCACCGACAAGATAAATGAAAGCTTTGGCCACATCTCCGAATTTTCAATGGGTAATGATATCGCCGACATTAACAATGATGGACTTCCGGATCTTATTACTTTAGATATGCTTCCTGAAGACAATAGAAGGCAGAAGCTTTTACAGAGCGCCGAGAATTATGAATTGTACCAGTCGCTTGTGAAGAATGGATTTCATCATCAGCTCATGCGAAATATGCTTCAGTTGAATAACGGCGATGGCACATTTAGCGAAATTGGACAATTGGCTGGTGTGTCAAATACAGATTGGAGCTGGTCGCCTTTAATTGCTGATTTTGATAACGACGGAAATAAAGATCTATTTATTTCCAATGGTTATTTAAGAGATTATACAAACAAAGATTTTCTCAAATTTTGGGGAAATTATGTGGTGGAAAAAGCGGTGAAAATGGAGGAGACAAATCTGCTCGAACTTATCGAAAAAATGCCTTCAACCTTAACAAAGAATTATATTTTTAAAAATAACAACGACCTTACTTTTGCCAATGTAACCGAACAATGGGGGCTTAATGAATTGGTCTTATCACATGGAGCAGCTTACGGAGATCTGGATAATGATGGAGACGTGGAGCTTGTTTTAAATAATGTGAATGGAATGGTCTCAATTTATAAAAACAATACCTCAGAAAATCTGTCCAATAATTTTTTAGATGTGGAGCTTTCCACAACAGAGAAAAATACAGCTGCTTTAGGAACAAAGGTGACGGTATTTGCCGATGGGAAAGTTCAGGTTTTAGAACAATTTCCCGCCCGTGGTTTTCAATCATCAGTGACTCCGTTTCTACATTTTGGTTTGGGTACGTCATCAATCGTAGACAGCTTACTTATTTTATGGCCCGATGGCAGCGAGCAAAAAATGCGCTCAGTTGCTGCCAACCAGAAACTTTTGGTCAAAAAAACCGAGTCAAATTCATCACCACTTTTGAAAAAATCACCCTCTATTGGCAAAACTTATTTTGACTCAACCGCGGCTTCAATAAAATTTGTTCATCAGGAGCTGAATTTTAATGATTTTAAACGTCAGCCTTTAATGCCTAAAATGTATTCACATTCTGGACCTGTAATGACGAAGGCTGATGTGAATAACGATGGTCTAACAGATATTTTTATCGGTGCAGGTAAAGGACAACCCAGTGCTTTATATGTGCAACTTCCTGATGCCTCCTTTAAGTCGGTAAACAATTATATTTTCGAAAAGGACATCTCTTTTACCGCTAGTGATGCTGAATTTGCAGACTTTGACTCGGATGGGGATTTGGACCTGCTCGTGGCAAGTGGGGGATACGGTGATTTGCAGGAAGGAAATGAGTTTCTTTACGATCGGCTTTACCTCAATGACGGAGCAGGGAATTTTTCAGGCAAGAAGAACTTTATAAAAATCAGTACAAGCAAATCGTGCATTAGTCCTGTAGATTTTGATAATGACGGGGACATAGATGTGTTTATGGGAGGAAGTGTTGTTCCCGGAGCCTATCCGTCAGCTCCTAAAAGCTATTTTTTAATTAATGATGGAAAAGGAAATTTTCAGGATGTTACTGATATAGTATCTGTTGGGCTATCTTCAATAGGAATGGTAACGGATGCTAAATGGCAGGATTTGGATGGAAATGGCTACAAAGATTTAATCTTGACAGGGGAGTGGCTGCCTATTTCTGTTTTTATGAATGATGGTAAAAAACTGATAAACAACACCAAAGCTTTTTTTGAAGAATCCTATTCAGGCTGGTGGAACACGTTGTGGCTGGAAGATATGGACGTAGATGGAGATGTAGATATTATCGCGGGAAACCTCGGAACAAATACACAGCTAAAAGCCAGTGAAAAAGAACCAATGGCAATGGTGTTTAAAGATTTTGACGGAAATGGCTCAGTAGATCCTTTTTTATGTACTTATATTCAAGGGAAACAATACCCATATGTGACAAGGGATGAACTGCTGGATCAGATTTTTTCAATGAGAAAAAAGTTTACCAGCTATAAAAGTTATGCTGATGCTACTTTGGAGGATGTTTTTTTACCTGAAGAATTAAAGAACGCCAACAGGATAATAGCAAATACGCTTGAGACCTCTTATTTTGAGAACCAGGGAGGGAAGTTTGTTTTAAAGAAATTACCTGTTCAATGTCAGTTTTCTCCTGTTCATTCCATTCTTTCAATTGATGTAAACGGAGATAAAAAGAAAGACTTGCTTTTGTTTGGAAATGACGAGTATATGCGGTTAAAGATTGGGAAGACAGATGCCAATTATGGGACGTTATTGTTGAATAAAGGAGCGGGAGAATTTGAGTATGTACCTCAATATAAATCAGGGTTAAATATAAGCGGTGATGTCAAAAGTTCAATGGCAATTAAATCCCCGAAGGGAGATTTGCTTATTCTCGGAATAAATAATCAATCTCTTAAAATGTACATAATAAATACTGCTCCATTATGAGAAAGATGCTTTGTTTAATGGTACTGTTTCAATCAGTTCATTTGTATAGTCAGAAGATTGGCAAAGAGGAATGGCACACGCAAAAATTTATTGATCACTTTTATTATTTGACTGAAGTGATGTTTCACGATGTGATTAATCCACCTGCTGCTGCAAGATTCTATTCCTATTCTGCGATGGCTGCTTATCAGATTATGAGTGAGCATAACAAATTGCCTCCCCTGAATTTAATTTTGAAAAACTATATAGACGATAGTCGGCCTAAGGAAAATATCGATGAAAATTTTTCTGCCATTTATGCAATGTTGGAGACGGGTAAAAATATCATCCCGTCTGGATACAGTCTTGAGGAAAAGCAGAAGCTATTGTATAAGGCCTATTTAAAACAGGGGATTAAAAAAAATATTCTTGACGCTTCTGTAGAGTATGCGGAAGAAGTTTCAAAAAAGATCATAGAATATTCAAAAACTGACGGATATTTAAAGTTAAGCGCCTTAAACCGTTACCAACCCATAGGGGCAGACAGCACTTGGTTTCCTACTCCACCGGAATATATGGGAGCAGTAGAGCCGAACTGGAATACAATCCGAACGTTTTTTCTTGATTCAGCTTGTCAATTTAAGCCCAAAGACCCCATTTATTTTAATACTAAAAAAACTTCTCCTTTTTACAAATCAATGGAAGAGGTCTATACAACTACAAAGAATTTGTCGCCGGAACAAATCCTTATTGCCCAATTCTGGGATTGCAATCCTTTTGCCAGCTTCTATGTAGGTCATGTGAGTGTCGGGATCAAGAAGATCTCTCCTGGAGGACATTGGATGGGTATTACCGGTTTAGCCTGCCAGAAAGCAAAGTTTAACCTTGAAAGAACGGTGCAGGCTTATGCTCTTGTAGCCATGGTGCTTCATGACGGTTTTGTAAGCTGCTGGGATTCAAAATATAAAACACATAGAATAAGACCTAAAACTGCCATAAATAAATATATTGACCCCAAATGGAATCCTTTATTGGAAACACCCCCTTTCCCGGAATATACCAGCGGGCATAGTGTAGTTTCCACGGCGAGTGCAGAAGTTCTTACTTATTTATTTGGAGACAACTTCAGTTATACTGATAATACCGAAGTGTTTTTTGGACTTCCTGAAAGAAAATTTAATTCGTTCTTCCAGGCTGCAGATGAGGCAGCTATATCAAGATTGTATGGGGGTATTCATTTTATGGATGCCATTGAAGAGGGCAAAAAGCAAGGAACCAAGGTCGGGAAATATGCCTTAAGTAAATATTTTACAGGAGCGAATTAGCCATTATTTTAAGGCATTCATCGTATTGATTAAAATAAAAATGCAATCCTTGAAGTTTGACGCTGGATTGCACTTTTATTTATTTGACTAGCTTTAAACGCAGGTTAATCCGCATTATTTTGATCAACATCCCCAGCCTGCACTTGCTCCAGTAGTTTTCTTAGCTCATTCTCTTTTCTTTTCATTTCCTCTTGTGTGGCTTCCAGTTCCTCCATATTCTGGCGCATTTCTTCTTCTTGTGCTTTCATTTCTTCCGCTTGCTGTTGTGATTTCTCCAGTAAAATTTTTGTTTTTTGCGAAACGCGCATGGACACAATAGATGCTGCAATGGTTTTGCACGATTGCTCCAGAAAATCCATGGTAAATGAATCAAAATCATTGAAAGAAGCTATTTCCAGAACAGCCTCTACTTTTTCATTATGGATAAGAGGTTGAATAACCAGGCAGTTGGGCGTAGATTCACCTAATCCGCTGGTAATTTTTAAGTAATCCGCTGGCACCTTTGTAAAATGAATAGGCTGAGCTTCCAGAAAAATTTGTCCCACCAATCCTTCACCAATTTCAATTTCTTTAGTTATATGTTTGGTCCTATTGAATGCATAGCAACTTACCAGCTCTAAAAAGGATCGTGTTTCGTCTTCCTCATTTAGCACAAAAAGCGCGCCTTGCTGGGCATCAATATAGTTAACGATAAAAGAGGTAGTTTTTTCTGTCAGTAAATAAAAATCTCCCTGGTTGTCTCTCAGTATTTCAGAAAGTTTATTAAGCCCTTCACTACACCATTTTTGCCTGTCCGTTTCTATTTGCTTTCGTTTCATCTCATCCCTCATATTCATAAGTTCTCCGGCAATATTATTTTTGTTTAGTCCCGCATTCGATTCATCCAGACCTTCCCACTGTATATCATATTTTCCCTTTCCAATTTGTTTAATAAATGACGCCGTTTTGTTAAGATTTTCGATCATGCTTCCTACAATCAGGCGCTCATCCTCAGAGTCTATCTCTTGGTTTGAATTAAATATCAGGTTTCTGTTATTTTCATCCAACGATTTATAAAGTTCGATGCGTTTTTTTGCATTTTTCTGAAGAAGTCTTGCCCCAAAAATCAGTGCGGGAATCCCAATGATAAATGGGATAATTTGAAAAATAAGGCTGATAGATGCGTAATATTTATAAGCAGCCTCGGTTTCATCTTTTTTTGCAATTATCAACGGATCGAATTTCTTTGAAAACTCAACGAACTTTAACCATACGCCTGTGCCATGATCTTCTTTTACAATTTGTAAAGCCTTTTCACTATTTCCAGCCTTTTTAAGATTGACAACTTCTTCCATTAGCAGGTTGTAATTTCCGGCAGTAGTCTTTATTTCAGAAAGCATCGAGGGATCTAAGCCCATTTGTGGAATTAATCTATATAAGGAGTCAAACTCATCCACCTGGTTCCTTTTTATTCTGCTGAGGGTCTCTAAAAATGCTTCATTTTCAACCAGCAAAAATCCTCTCACGCTCATATCTGTGTTATTAAGGTTGATGAGAATATTGTCTTTAAAAAACTTGATACGGTCATACTTTAGCTGGCTGAGCTGACTTTCCTTTAAAGCCTCTTTGGACTTAAAAGTAAATAGAACATTGATGGCAATAAGCAGCAGTATAAAGCTAGTAGTGATGGATACACCGTTTTTGTAAAAAAATTTCTTTATTGATTTTTTCGCAGGCATATGTTAAAGGGATATAAACATTTCAAAAGTAGAAATATTAGGATGTTGAAAAACCTGTCATATAATAATTTGCTTACATGAGTATCACCAAAGGAATTTCTTTATTGGAGTTTAAGAGAAGAAGACCCTTGTTTTTGATCCTGTTACAAAAAATATGCTGGCATTCTTCCTTGAGTCAGTGCCTTTTTTAATACTTCAACTAACCATAAGCCCTGCATAAAATGCAGGTAAATAATACGCCAATACGATAAGTGTGTACGGGAACGCTTAAATATTCTATGGTACAAAAGGTCAAATTTTTAAAGTATAATCTTTTAAAGAAGAACTTGAAATAATGAATTTTCCCACCTCGTAACTTTCACTTTTTTCTCAGGAAAATTCAAATTTTATATAATCCCTACTTTAGTTTTTATGTTTCTTTAGAGGAAAAGAAAATTTAAGATAGCAATTGTGATTTGCGTATTTCAGTGTGTTGTCATTAACGAAAATGAAGGATCTGTCGGGAAATTGGGGGAAAGACAATTATATAAGACAATAAGGAACCTTTTTTCAGCATCAAACAAAGATTTTTGTTTGTGAACCAGTATCGCAAAAAGGTCAAAGTGTTCTTCCGGTGTTGAGTATTTTTTTGTAATTTGAAATCTGGATTCTAACTCTTGAGCTTTCATTTAAAAGTAATCCTCCCTAAAAATCTTCCCTCCTTATAGTGAGCTTATAGCGATCTTATACTGACTTTATAGCGATGTGTCTTCAATCATCCTCCTTGCATCCTTCGGTCATCCTTTTATCACCCTCCACGTTTGAAGGAAAACATACCTAAAACTAAGCTAATCGCTTTTACCGGTCTCCTCAGAAATTCCGCTGGATCTAAATGAACGATGAGTAATGAGTAGTATATACAAGAAGAGGGTGCCCAAAGTATTTTTAGACACCCTCTGTATTTAACAAAAGTATTTTTAGCTTATTTGCCTACTTCTTTCACCGCTTTTCCTTTTTTCCTTAACGCATTTTTAGCAGAACCATTACGTTTTGGCGGAGTAGTATCGGTTGCTTCAACCACTTCCAAGACCTGAGTATTTTTATCCTTTTGTCCTACAGGCGCTAAAGACGCCATTTGAGGCTGATATCCAAGTATTTTTAGCATGGATTGACTGTCTTGTTCAGGCGCAAAGAGCGTGGTAATAATGTTTCCATCTTCGTCTCTGTCGACAAGTACATGCTTTGGAGCCGGAATCAGGCAATGCTGAATTCCTCCATAACCACCTAATGATTCCTGGTAGGCGCCTGTATGAAAGAACCCTATATATTGGGTTTCATCCGGTTCTATTTTGGGCAAGAAAACTTCAGATGAATGGGCCTCTGAATTGTAATAGTCCATGCTGTCACAAGTAAGCCCTCCCAGATTTACCTTATGATAGATATTGTCCCAGTTGTTCACCGCAAGCATGATATATTTCTGGTTTAAGCCCCAGGCATCAGGAAGATGAGTGATAAAAGAGCCATCGATCATATACCAAAGCTCTTTGTCATTTTGAAGTTTCTGATCAAGAACAGAGTAAATCACAGCCCCACTTTCACCTACGGTATAGCTTCCGAATTCTGTAAAGATATTTGGTACAGGAACATTGTTTTTTTCACAGATCCATTGAATATTTTCAATGATCTGATCAGTGATGTACTGATAATCATAAGTAAATTGAAGGGATGTTTTAATTGGAAAACCTCCTCCGATATCCACAGTATCCAGTTCGGGACATATTTTCTTAAGCTCGCAGTATTTGTACATAAACCTGCTCAATTCGCTCCAATAGTATGCAGTATCTTTAATACCGGTATTTATAAAGAAATGAAGAAGCTTAAGGGTATATTTTTCATTTCCCTGAATTTTATTTTTATATAACTCAGTAATGTCATTATACCTTATGCCGAGTCTTGAAGTATAAAATTCAAAGTTGGGTTCTTCATCTGCAGCTACTCTTATTCCCAATTGAAGGGGCACATTTACCGCAGAGTCATAATAATCTAACTCGCTTACACTATCCAAAATAGGAATGCAGTTTGAAAACCCATCATTTGCCAACTCAGCAATATATTGAGTATAAAGAGGCCTTTTATATCCGTTGCATAGGATAAAGATATCTTTATCTATTTTTCCCTTCTTATAAAGTTCCTGTACAATTGGCAAATCATAAGCGGAAGATGTTTCGATATGGATATCATTCTTTAATGCCTCTTCTATAACAAAGCTGAAATGAGAAGATTTTGTACAATAACAATAGGTATAATGGCCTTTGTAATTGTATTTTTTTATTGAGTTATTAAAAAACCGTTTTGAGTTCTGAATATGATCTGTAATCTTAGGGAGATAAGTCAGCTTTAAAGGAGTGCCATATTCCCTTATTACATCCATAAGAGGCACATTATTGAATAAAAGTTCGTTTTTTTCAACCTTAAATTCTTCAGTGGGAAAGTCGAAAGTTTGCTCTATTAAATCAATGTAGGTCTTCATTCCTAATGGTTCTCTGTTAGCAGAATTATGTGTTTAAGTTAACTAAAATTAATGCGCTGAACTTTGTTTGTTTTCATTTCACAATATATCGTTCAGCGATTCCGTAACAATAATGTGTAAATTAAAGTTTGAATAATATAACCCCTAAAGTAGATTAAAGTTTAAATTATAAACCTCTAATTTAGTTTTTTAGGAAAAATAAATTTTTTAAGAGTAGAAACTCGCGTTATTCGTCCTTTTGAGCTGATTTTTTCAAAATGCAATATTGAGATAATTTTATAATCTTTGCAAAATGGAGCCTATAAAAATAATAGAGGTAAAGTCGGAAATAGCGGCAGGTACAAGAGGGGCTAGTTTGGGTATCGATGCTATCAAAACTGCTTGTCTGGACAAGGGGTCCAACTATTTTTTACGACACAAACAAGAAGTTCTCGAAACCCTTAATGATATATTATTTCAAGAAGACAAACATCCGCACGCTAAATTTATTGAAGGCGTTTACACCATGGTAAAAAGGGTGAGCAAAGCTATTTATTCCGCATACGAGGAACAATTTTTTCCTATTGTTCTTGCAGGGGATCATTCTACCTCGGCAGGAACAATAGCAGGCATAAAAAGCGCCTTTCCTGATAAACGCCTTGGGGTAATTTGGATAGATGCCCATGCAGATATTCACAGTCCATTTACTACTCCTTCAGGCAACATGCATGGCATGCCTCTGGCTATGGCCCTTAATGAGGACAACCTGACTTATAAGAAAAATGAAGTTGAAGAGGATACTTTATTATATTGGGGAAAAATAAAAAATATTGGGATTAAAGGTCCCAAATTAAAGCATAAGGATCTTGTGTATATTGGCATAAGGGATTTTGAACCAGAAGAGGAGTATTTAATAACGAAACATCAGATTAAAACCTTTAAAACGGAGGACTTAAGGACGATGGGGATTGAAAAGGTTACGAAGGAAACCCTGAATGCCCTCAGCAGTTGCGATCTTATTTATATTTCATTTGATGTAGATAGCATTGATCCTGCTATTTCAGAAGGTACAGGCACGCCGGTTGAAAATGGATTTACTGTGGAAGAAGCTTTACAATTAACTACTTTATTGGCTAGAGATCCGAGGGTTTGTTGCTGGGAAATGGTGGAAGTTAATCCTACGCTCGACAGCTTAAATTTAATGGCGGAAAATGCATTCGATATTCTGGAAGCAGTGACAGATGCACTTATAAATTCACGGGTAAGAATAGGGTGAAAGAGTGAATTGAATGACGAGTGACGAATGAGGGAGTCAATAAGGTAGATAGTTGATAAGAAATAAGATAAGAATCCTTTATTCTTGAATCCGCAATTCAAACATAATACATAATAACTGAATGCTGAAGGCTAAGTGCTGATAGCTGATATTTGAAAACTATAACTAAATGAATATTGAAAAGCTGCTTCAAGAGAGCATCGTAAAAGCTTTTAAGGATAACTTTGAAGTTGAATTAACACCAGAACAAATTGCCTTACAACCTACCAAGAAAGAGTTTGAAGGTACCTACACATTTGTAACCTTTCCATTTGTAAAACAATCAAAAAAATCGCCGGAGGATACAGGAAGAATTTTGGGGGAATTTATAAAAAGCTCTACTCAAATTATAGCTGATTTTAATGTAGTTAAAGGTTTTTTAAACTTTGTGATTTCTGATAAAATCTGGGTGAATATTTTTACAGGTATTTTATCTTCTACCGAATACGGCTCACATCCCCAAAAAGGTCAGAAAGTAATGGTTGAATATTCCTCTCCCAATACCAATAAACCGCTTCATTTAGGGCACTTAAGAAATAACTTTTTAGGGTATTCTTTAAGTGAGATTCTTAAAATGAATGGATATGAAGTAATTAAAGCAAACCTTGTAAATGACCGCGGGATTCATATTTGTAAATCGATGCTGGCCTATTCCAAATGGGGGAATAATGAAACCCCTGAAAGCGCCGGAATAAAAGGTGATCACCTAATCGGCAAATATTATGTGCTGTTCGATAAGGAATATAAAAAGGAAATTGACACCTTAAAAGCACAAGGAACGGAGGAAGAAGCAGCGAAAAAACAAGCGCCGGTCATAGTGGAAGCTCAACAAATGCTTAAAAAATGGGAAGACGGCGATAAGGAAGTCAATGATTTATGGAGGAAAATGAATGGTTGGGTATATCAAGGTTTTGAGGAAACATATAAAACAATTGGTGTCGATTTCGATAAATTCTACTATGAATCACAAACCTATCTTTTAGGTAAGGATGTGGTGGAAGAAGGTTTGGAAAAAGGAGTATTCTATAAGAGAGACGATGGCTCGGTTTGGGCAGACCTTACCCAGGATGGCCTGGATGAAAAACTTGTAATGCGTTCCGATGGAACTTCTGTTTACATCACACAGGATCTTGGAACCGCGGACCTTAAGTTTAAAGATTTTAATTTAGACAGGTCTATTTATGTTGTTGGAAATGAGCAGGATTATCATTTAAATGTGCTCTTTTTGATTTTGAAAAAACTCGGAAGACCATATGCCGACGGATTGTACCATTTATCTTACGGAATGGTAGATTTGCCAAGCGGAAAAATGAAGTCAAGGGAAGGAACGGTAGTAGATGCCGATGAACTGGTAAATGAAATGGTTCAGACGGCGTGCGAACATACTACTGAGCTTGGCAAAATTGAAGGATTTGCCGAGGAAGAAGCAAAAGAATTGTACAGGGTTTTAGGCTTAGGGGCTTTAAAATATTTTCTTTTGAAAGTGGACCCTAAAAAACGAATGATGTTTAATCCTCAGGAATCTATAGATTTTCAAGGTAACACAGGACCTTTTATACAATATACTTATGCCCGGATTTCTGCTATATTGCGAAGAGCAAAAGATTTAAGCATAGATTTAAGTAACGCTGCCAAAGTGATAAATATTCAACCTGCTGAAAGAGAAGTGATTTATCAGTTAAGTCTTTTTCCTAAAAAGGTGGAAGAGGCTGCTGAAACTTATTCGCCATCAATCATTGCGCAATATGTTTATGATACAGCCAAGGAATATAATCGCTTTTATGCGGAAGTTTCTATCTTTAACGAGCAGGATACTGAAGCATTAAGGTTTCGGGTTCAATTATCTCAGTCAGTTGCAAGAACAATTAAGGAAGGATTGAGGTTATTAGGTATAGAAGCACCTGAAAGAATGTAAACTGATTTGATAATTTGTTTATGTGATAATGTGATTAAGAAAGTGTTAAGTTTTAAATTTTAAATGTGTCACAAAATCATCACAGAAGATAAAATAATTTTATACTGATATAGGGATTAAATTCCTTGAAGTCTTATGCATACATAAAACTAAAAATTTAAATAAATAAGATTATGAAATAGCCATGATTGTGAATTATCCAAACGAGGATGAATATCTAATGGCGTATTCCATATGACAACTAAAAAAACAATTATTACATATGAAACTCTATATAATATTTCTCTCCGCTTTGTTTTTATCAAGCTTTGTTTTGCCTGACCCCAAATCCTTTTATGATTTTAAAATGAAATCAATCGATGGAAAAGAAATTGATTTTTCTCAATACAAAGGCAAAAAGGTTTTGGTTGTTAATGTTGCCTCCAAGTGCGGTTATACTCCTCAGTACGAAGAACTGCAAAAGCTGCACGAACTTTACGGCAATAAAGTAGTCATCCTGGGATTCCCGGCGAATAATTTTATGGGACAGGAGCCAGGAACCAATGAAGACATTGCTGAATTCTGTAAGAAGAATTACGGCGTTACCTTTCAGCTTTTTGAAAAAATTTCGGTAAAAGGAAAAGATCAACATCCTCTTTTTAAGTATTTGTCTGACAAGGATTTAAATGGAAAGGTTAATCAGGAGCCAAAATGGAATTTTAACAAATACCTAATAAATGAAAAAGGAGAGGTGGTGAGATGGTGGCCTTCTGCTGTAAAACCCATGAGCGAAGAAATTGTAAGGGCAATACAATAAGGAGGTTAAATTGGTGAAAAATGCTTTGATTATTTATGGGGAATCGTAGGAAATTTTTTGACTTCCTACTTCCCTCTTCCTACTTCCATCTAAACTCTATAACATCATTGAATACTCAGGAATTAAAGATTGGATCCTGGATACAGGCCTTCAGACTAAGGACCCTACCGCTTGCACTTTCGAGCATTGGAATGGGAGGTTTTTTGGCCGCTTCTCACAATGCTTTTAGTCCGGTCGTTTTTCTCTTTTGTTGTTTAACTACCTTACTGCTTCAGATTCTTTCAAATTTGGCTAATGATTATGGAGATTATGTCCATGGTGCAGATCACTTGGATAGAAAGGGTCCAAAGCGAATGGTACAGTCCGGTCAGATTTCACTTATACAAATGAAATCTGCACTTTTTCTTTTTACATTCCTTTCTTTAGTTTCAGGTTTGTTCTTGCTTTATACTGCTTTTGGATTTTCTTCAGGTTTTCTGATATTTCTTGTTTTAGGAATATTGGCCATTGTAGCAGCCATTACTTATACTGCCGGAAATAAACCTTATGGCTATGCAGGTTTGGGAGATCTTTCCGTGCTGCTTTTCTTTGGGCCTGTTGGTGTGCTCGGTACATATTATTTGCAAGCCAGGGAATTTTCACCTGCGATTTTATTGCCGGCTATAAGTTGCGGATTGTTTGCTGTTGCTGTATTAAACCTTAATAATATCAGGGACATTGAATCAGATAAAGCTGCGGGAAAAATGTCTGTCCCGGTGAGACTGGGTAGAAATAAAGCCGTTTTATACCATTGGATTTTGCTGACTAGCGGTATCTCTCTAACGGTTTTTTACACCCTCAATAATTATAGATCGCCTTTCCAATTTATTTTTTTAATTGTTATTCCTTTACTTTTAATAAATGGTCGTGCGGTAAAAAGGTATACCACTTCAGCTCAATTGGATCCATATTTAAAACAAATGGCCTTGACTACCTTGTTATTCGTACTTTCATTTGGAGCTGGGAATTTGCTTTCATAATTTATGGAATGTTTAATTTAAAATGTTAACTGTTGAATTGATATAGAAAATCAAATGATTTATAATTGATCTCTGAAGATGAATTGCCAGATAAATATGAAATTCCACTTGATTAAGAACATAAGTGATTTTACTTCCCGCTTCCCACTTCCATCTTCTAACTAAGTATTTAAACTTTATCCACCAATGAAAAATATACTGGTTCCTACCGACTTTTCCGAAGAAGCAAAAAATGCTCTGGAGGTTGCTGTAGAAATTGTCAAGCTCAGTTTGGGCAAAATAACGCTTCTTCACGTAGTAGACATTCCTGCCCCAGCCTCGCCGGTAAACCTTGTTGGAGACTATATAACTACTATTCCGGATAATTTATACCTTGAACAAATCACTGAAAATGCAAAAGCGCGAGTCAGAGAAATAGTGACTAATCCTGCTTTTGAAGGTATAAACCTTTCTGAAAGAATAGTCTTAGGTAATATTTACAGCAGCATAGAACTTGAAACCGAGGAAAATCAGATAGATTTAATTGTAATGGGTTCTAAAGGAACCTCCGGATTGGGAGAATTTCTGATCGGATCGAATACAGAAAAGGTAGTAAGAAGAGTGAAATGTCCGGTATTAACTATAAAAAGGAAAGCATCTGTTTTTGCAATAAAAGACATCGTTTTTGCAACCAACTTAGCGGATGATCAAGGGCTAGTTCTAAATCAGGTTAAGATGTTCCAGAAGTTATTCGGATCTATCATTCATATTTTGAAGGTAAATACGCCTGATTCTTTTGAAGAAACAAAAAGTATAAATAAGCGGATGCATGATTTTGTACAGAGGTATCAGTTGGAAAATTATACTTTGAATACTTACAATTCAAAGGTTACCGAGGATGGGATTATCAATTTTGCGGAAGAAATAAATGCTAACCTTATTGCAATGGGAACACATGGAAGAAGCGGAATAGCACATTTAATAAGCGGAAGTATTGCAGAGGATGTCGTAAATCATGCTACCCGAATGGTGCTTACTATTAAGATGAATAAATAGTTTTAATATCAGAACAATGGCAAAAAAGGCAAAAGGTAGGGAAGGAGTAGTTTATTCAACCAATCCTGAATTTGAATACAATTATAATAGTGAAGACGAGGTTGAAACATTGCCTCCTTCAAATCAAAGTTTGAGGATTTTACTGGACAAGAAAGCAAGGGCCGGAAAACAAGTGACACTCATCACCGGCTTTATCGGAAAGGAAGATGATTTGAAAGATTTGGCTAAAGTGATAAAAACCAAATGCAGCGTTGGTGGAGCCGTCAAGGAGGGTGAAGTGATCATACAAGGCGACTTCAGAGAAAAAATAGCCGCCATATTAAAAGGTATGGGGTACAAAGTAAGGGTAATATAATGTGATAATTAATTGATATGATGATGTGCTGATTTTGGAACTCGCAATCACATAAGCACATTAACACATAAGCACATTATCATTTTATCACATCAGCAAAATATTTTTATAAAACTGTATACTTCTTTTGGTCCGGTTCCGTATTCAGAGTACAGCCTATTAACTTTAACCTTCTTACTATGATTTCTCAGAATTTTTTTGAAAGATATTTGGCAATACAACACCAAATACTCGACAATAAAATCAGTGTCCTTAAGGAACGGGCTAAGGACATCAAATCCGATATGGTCAGGGATTTTAGATACAATTTCCTGATGTTGGAAAGAAGAAAAAATAAGATTTTGAGAGAATATAAAGCAGTAAAAGAAACCCAGACAAGGAACTACGACCTTTTTGCATCAACCCTTAATACTGAATTGCAGGATTTGTGCAAGCTTTATAATAATCTCTTTAAACAGTTAGAGTCCAACAAATAAAGCCGCATATTTAGGAGAAATATTTTTTTAGATCAGTTTTATTATTGGCTTTTTCGTTTATTTGCACCTGTTAAGCTTATTTATAAAAAATGAGCAAAAAACAGATTGTATTTTGAATGGAAAGTAAAATAAAAATTGCCTTACAAAAGTCGGGAAGATTAAGTGAAGATTCTTTAAGCCTAATCAAAGAATGTGGAATTCAATTTAATAATGGTACCGGAAAATTAATGTCGGAGTCATCCAACTTTCCTATCCATTTTCTTTTTTTGAGGGACGATGACATTCCAGGATATGTATCAGATGGTGTTGCCGATATTGGAATTGTGGGAGAAAATGTGGTATTTGAGAAAAACAAGGAAGTAGAAATAGTCCATAGACTTGGGTTTTCCAAATGCAGGTTATCCATAGCTATTCCGAAAGGACAAAAATTTAACTCTCCGGCAGATTTAAACGGATTAAGTATTGCCACCTCTTATCCACGTATTTTAAGTCATTTTCTGAAAGAAAATAATATCCATTCAGATATTCATGAGATCAGCGGTTCTGTAGAAATTGCCCCAAGTATAGGACTTGCAGAGGCGGTATGTGATATTGTAAGTTCAGGCAGTACATTAATGAGTAATGGCTTGAAAGAAGTAGAGGTTATTTTCAAATCCGAAGCGGTGCTTATAGGTAATAAGAACATGAACGGAGAGATAAAAGCATTGCTCAATCAACTTCTTTTCAGGATTAAGTCAGTGCAAGCCGCCAAGAATAATAAGTATATAATTCTTAATGCGCCCAATAAAGCAATCCCTAAAATAATAGACATACTTCCCGGTATGAAAAGTCCGACCGTCGTTCCCCTAGCCTTGGAAGGTTGGAGTTCTTTGTATTCTGTAATTAATGAGAATGAGTTTTGGGAGGTTATAGAGAACTTGAAAGGTGCAGGAGCAGAAGGAATTTTAGTTGTTCCTATTGAAAAAATGATATTCTAATAGTAGAAAATAAAGTTGTGATTAAAAGCTTATCCTATCCCGATAAAAAAACCTGGCTTTCTAAACTTGCGCGACCAGAAGCTGATTCAAAAGAAATTGAAAAGACTGTAAAGGCGATACTTAAAAATGTAAAGGAAAAAGGCGACAAGGCAATAAAGAAGTATACAGAAGAATTTGACGGGGTAAAGCTTAAAAGCCTTTTAGTAACAAGGGAGGAAATCAAAGAAGCTGAAAGTCAGGTTTCTAAGGAGCTTAAGGAAGCTATTGATATAGCAGCAAGCAATATTGAGAAATTTCACCGCGCACAAATTATACCTCCTCTGGAAATGGAAACCCTTCCGGGAGTGAAGTGTATGAGGAGGAGTGTGCCGATTGAAAAAGTCGGACTGTATATACCAGGTGGAACGGCTCCTTTATTTTCAACGGTCTTGATGCTCGGCATTCCTGCTAATATTGCGGGTTGCGATGAAATTATCCTTTGTACACCTTGCAATAAGTCGGGTGAAATAAATCCTGTGATTTTATATACTGCGGACAAGATAGGAATAGATAAAATAATTAAGGTTGGAGGAGCGCAGGCTATAGGTGCAATGGCTTTTGGAACCAAAAGTATTCCTAAAGTACATAAAATTTTTGGGCCAGGGAACAGATACGTTACCGTGGCAAAGCAGCTGGCCAGCAAAGAAGGCGTGGCAATAGATATGCCTGCCGGACCTTCTGAATTATTAATTTATGCTGACGAAACCTGTGTACCGGCTTTTGTTGCAGCCGATCTGTTATCACAGGCAGAACACGGGCCGGACAGCCAGGTGGTGCTTGTGAGCTTGAACCAGGAGGTAATTAATGCTGTAAAAGACGAAATTGATTTACAGGTCGAAATGCTCCCTCGTAAAAGCATTGCTTTGAAGGCACTTGATAATAGTTGTCTTGTTTTGATGAAGACCCAGGAAGAAGCTATCCGCTTGATTAATTCCTATGCCCCGGAACACTTGATTTTGGCTGTAAAAGATTTTGAGAAGGTAAGTGAAAGAATCACTAATGCAGGATCGGTATTTTTAGGAAATTACTCCCCCGAATCAGCAGGAGATTACGCGTCAGGCACTAATCATACACTTCCAACCTTCGGCTATGCAAAGGCATATAGCGGCGTATCGCTTGACAGTTTTAATAAGAAAATAACCTATCAGCACATTACTAAAGAAGGAATGAAGAACCTTGGTCCGACCATTGAAATTATGGCTGAAGCCGAAGGTCTTTTTGCTCATAAAAATGCCGTTACCTTAAGATTAAAATCCTGAAAAAAAGAAATTTAAGGTAATTCCTTTTCCTAAATAATATATATTTAATTCTGAGTTAACTATTAATAATAATTTATTATTTTCGTACAGTTTTACGATTTTGAAAAAGCTAAATAACATTCATTTTAAATAGAGATGTGTTCTAAGGTTTCAGTTGCCTTCCTAGGCGGCTTTATCTCATTGTTATTTAACATCAATTATTGTTTATCCCTTTCTTTTACAACTTATTCTCATTTTTCCGATTCCGTAATTATTGAAGGAAAAGTATTTGATGCGGAAACCAAGTCTCCCATCAAGGCTATGTTAAGTTTTGAAAGAATTCCGGGAAGGGATGATATAGGAGTTTTCTATTCAGATTCTTTGACGGGTGATTATCGTTTTGTCTTTAAAGATTCTTCCAGATACAAATTGACCATCCAGGCTGAAGCCTATGTCACCGCTTTTAAATGGGTGGACATACCTTTTGAAGAAGATTCCACTTTCTATAAAGAAATATATTTGATCCCTCTGAAAGTAGGCCAAATAATAGTGATGGACAGAATTTCCTTTAAAAAAGGGAATGATAAGTTGCTTCCCGAATCCTATGGCGAACTGGATAATGTGTTCAAGATGCTAAATGAAAATCCTAACATGGAAATTCAGTTAGAGGGACATACAGATAATGCAGGCTCGTCTGAGGCTAACTTAAAACTATCAGAAAGAAGGGTAAATGCTGTGAAAGATTATCTGGTAGAGAAGGGCGTTAAAAAGAACAGAATAGAGGTAAAAGCATTTGGCGGAGCCAAGCCGGTCGCCAGTAATTCAACAGAAGAGGGCAGAATTAGAAACAGGAGAGTTGAGATAAGAATCCTAAGAAATTAATCAAAACAACATATAAATGAAAAAAAAGGATAATCAGTGAATTATTAATGGATAAAATGTATTTAATAGTGAATAAATAAACAAAAAAAACTTTAAAAAGGTATAAGAGAAAAAACAATTAATGGAGATCCTCCAGATGAAAAATGATACATCCAGATACAGAGTTAAAATTCATCAATGATACCATTGGATATGGTGTTGTTGCCACTCGTTTAATACCCAAAGGTACCATCACCTGGGTGATGGATAAATTAGACAGAGTTTTTCATCCTGCGGATATTGATAGATATGATCCTGTATACAGGGAAATATTTGATAAATATTGTTTTCGCGATAGTTCGGGGAATTTAGTGCTTTGCTGGGATATTTCCAGGTTTGTGAATCATAGTTTTCGGCCAAACTGTATCACCACTGCCTATGATTTTGAATTAGCGGTAAGAGACATTTATCCTGGGGAAGAGTTGACAGACGACTATGGGTTTTTAAATGTAACGGAACCTTTTGAGTGTTTACCTGAGTTGGGCGTATCCAGGGAAAAAGTTATGCCAGACGACCTTTTGTACTTTCATAAAGAATGGGATGCTCAACTGTTGGAAAGTTTTGGACATTTCAATGAAGTATCACAACCCCTGAAACAATTGATTGCTCCAAAACATGCCGCTAAAGTAGAAGAAATTGTTACTGGTAAAGGTAAAATGGATTCTATTCTCCTGAATTATTATGATGGGAGAAAGAATGGTAATGGACATAAAAAGTAATCTGACTATTGCAATTTAATGCGCTTTGCCCGGGACAAAACTCCCGGGTTTTTTTATTCCTGTAGTGATGGTCGTATACGCCAATAGTTCAAATTGATACTTTTTATGCTAAATTCCGTATCAAACAAGAGGTTTACTAAATAGTAGACCTCTTTTGCTATCTTTTGTTATTGAATAATTTTTAAATTTTATGAGATTATTATTAAACCTGTTGTTTTCTACAATCGCTGTTCTTATCACCTCCTACCTATTGCCTGGTGTTGACGTAGTTACCTTTGGTTCGGCATTAATTGTTGCTATAGTATTGGGTTTACTCAATATTACCATCAAACCTTTATTGATTATACTTACTATTCCTGTTACCCTGCTAACCCTGGGATTGTTTTTGCTGGTTATTAATGCCATTATAATTTTAATAGCTGACGGACTGATATCGGGATTTTATGTGGATGGGTTTTTCTGGGCGCTTATATTTAGTATCATTATTTCTCTTCTTCAGTCGTTGTTTTCAGTCTTTGTTCCTGAAAGAAGGGAGTAAAAAAAAGTTCTATTTGCAAACCTGGCGGTTTACTAATAGAACTTTAATGCGCTTTAATTAATTTTTATTTCTTTGTTTTGTCAAACTCTTCGTTTAACCCTTTTATAACCTCCCTGGTTATTTCAAGGCTGTCATGGCCATAAAGAATAGCTCCTCCTTGTTGATGACTTAAAACGAGGTGATAGTTTTTCTGTTTGCTATAGTCATCAAGGAATTTTGTAATCTTGGTATACAAAGAATCATTAAGGACGGCTTGATCCTGCATAAGTTCTTGAGAAAGTCTTTCCTGCTCTTGAAGCAAACCCTGACGTTTCATCATTAGATTTTCTTCTCGTGCCTGTATTTCGCCCGGAGACATTCTTTGCGCAGATTGTTGAAATTTGTTTACTTCATTTTGAAAACCTTTTTCACGCACCGCAAAGTTTTTGCCAAGCTTATCTCTTTTTTCTTCCAGGGTTTTACTCAATTGCTTATATAAGTTATAATTCTTGACAAGGGAGTCAGAATTTACATAGGCGATGGTGAGCTCACCAGCATCTATTGTAGGGTTAGAGGTACTTATAGCGGAATCTTTTTTGTCTGAAAAATGCAATACGTATAGAACGATGACAGCGATTAATAATACAATGTTTAATGCAATAGATAAGTTTTTCACAAAATGTTAATTTAGAATGATGCCAAAGTTAAGATTTTGCAAGAATAACTAAAGTTGAATGTAGTAGATTTTAGATTATTTTCTCGTTGTCAGGTTCCGAATTAGGTGATTCCGGGTTACTATCAGCATTAAAAGTATTTGAGTAGGTGTAATTTTTATATAAGTGATAAGTGGTATTTATTGAAGATGAGCCGGAAGGCAGCTGTAAATCTTCCTCTTCTTCCTGCTCTTTTTGCCAGTCGTATTGATGCAATGGTGTTTTTACCCTAAAATAAAAAGCACAAAAAATACCCGCTATAGCGCCCAAAATATGGGACTCCCAGGAGATTGTCTCTGATATGGGCAAAATGCCATAAAACATTCCACCATATAAAAAGATTACAATAAGGGAAACAGCCAATGAAGGCCCATCTCTTCTGAATATACCACTAAAAAAAAGAAAAGAAACCAATCCGTATACTAGTCCGCTGGCGCCAATGTGATAAGCATCCCTTGCGGCGATCCAGACCCACAATCCCGTCATGAAGTAGATCCATAAAATAACCTCAAGCGCTACTTTATTATAAAAATAGAAGATGCCAATGATGAGAATTATTAAAGGCAACGTATTTGAAGCCAGGTGAGCAAAATCTCCATGAATCAAAGGCCCTGTGACAATTCCGATCATTCCGGAGAGGTGTCGGGGATGAATTCCAAAAGAAGCGAAGTCATAGTGCAATACAAATTCAACGATTTTAATAAACCAAAGAATAATGACAAAGGAAAGGCTTATGAAAATGCTGTTTTTGAATTTA
This sequence comes from Cytophagales bacterium, assembly GCA_035628645.1. Taxonomy (GTDB): domain Bacteria; phylum Bacteroidota; class Bacteroidia; order Cytophagales; family Cyclobacteriaceae; genus DASPJL01. The sequence continues at coordinate 23,302 of DASPJL010000075.1, forward strand.
AGACTTTCCTGATCCATGATTTAGATGATTTAACAAAAACCTTAACGAATTTTAAATGAAGGAGGCTTAGATTTTCTATCAATATACAGGAAGCAGGTCAGAAAAATATTTCTTGAGCTACCCTGAAAGTATTAGCATGTGCCTCAACTACTATGGATATCTTTTCAGAATATCCTCCTCCCATTGCTCCGGCAATGGGAATTTTATTTTTTTTAGCTGCTTGAAAAACGATTTTGTCTCTTTCTTTACATCCCTGAAGGCTAACTGATAATTTTCCTAACTTATCAGTGGTCAGTATGTCTACTCCACTTTGATAAAAGATAAAATCAGGACTGAAATCTTCAATAACCCTGCCTAAACTTTCTTTTACGGTTTGAAGATAAATATTGTCAGGTGTTTTGTCAGGCAGAGGAATATCCCAAGTGGATTTTTCTTTTTTGGCAGGATAATTATTTGCACCATGGATGCTTAAAGTAAAAATGTCTGGCCGATGCAAGAAAATACTTGCCGTGCCATTCCCTTGGTGAACGTCCAGGTCTATTATGAGAATTTTTCTGGCTAGTTTATTATCTACAAGATATTGTGCAGCAATAGCAATATCATTTAATATACAAAAACCCTCTCCTCTGTCGCGATAAGCATGATGAGTGCCGCCGGCTATATTTAACGAAACTCCATTTTCTAAAGCAAATAAGGCACATTGGCGAGTGCCTTCCACTATTTGTATTTCCCTTAAAAGGAGTTTATTTGAAAATGGAAATCCTATTTTTCTTATTTCGGATGAAGAGAGCGCATTTTCTTTTAATTTTTTAAAGTATTCGTGTGAATGAATCCTTTCTATAATGTGATCGCTGGCAAGGCCTGGCTCATATAAATTAGTTTTTTCGATGGTGCCTTCTAAAAGTAGCTGTTCAGGTATTAGGTTGTACTTTTCCATTGGAAACCGGTGTCCGGGAGGAAGAGGATGCGCATAACCGGCAGCCCAGGCTATTTTTAACATAGTAAAAAAGTATATGGCTTTACTTATTCTTTTGTCTTTGATAAAACTTTAGATGCTCTTACGTTTAACATGATCGGTAAAACGAAAACGACAAGTGTAATAAGGGAAAAGACAGCATCTGCTTCGTGGCTATTGATTATTTTATATAAGAGTCCGGATTCATTAAAATCACTTATGTAAGAAACTACCAATTTTAGTCCAAGTAGTAATAAAACGACGAATGCTGAAGTTTCAAGTTTGGGATATTTCTCCAGAAGTACAACGAATTTTTGTGCTACAAATCGCATGGCTAATATTCCTATAAAGACCCCAACGCAAATCAATCCAATTTTGTCTGTAAAAGCTACTGCTGCAAAAATGTTATCCACGGAAAAAGATAAATCCATTATTTCCACAAGTATTACAGTTGCCCAAAAAGGACCCAAAAGCCCTAAAGTCTTTTTATATATTCCATGTTTTGCTTTTTGAAGCCAACTTTTCTCAACTTGTTCCTCTGTTTCTTTTATGATGTTTACATCAGGTTTTGAGATCAAGTGGTTTATGGAGATCCACAGTAAATAAAACCCGCCAAAAGCTTTAATCCAACCGATTTGTATTAATACAGAGGAGAAGATAAGACAAACTCCTCTAAAAAAATAAGCTCCAAAAATTCCATATTTTAATGCCTTTCCTCTTTGAGTCATGGGCAAGTCTTTTACCATTAAGGCCAATGCAGCGGCATTGTCAACGGAAAGAAGACTTTCAATAACAATGAGGTTTAAAATAATGAAGAGGATGGTTTCTGTATCAGTACCAAAATACAACTCTATGAATTCCATTATAACTTGGGGCAGTGATTATTTTCATGGATAGCAATATATAAGAAAAAGCATATAAAAAATCAGATTTTTTATAAAGATTATTTAATGGAAACGTAAGATTTTGTGTAGATGTAAACTTTTCCTAAAATAATGGTTACAGATCTTTTATTATCCGCTTTTAAAATGAAGGTTATTTATTTTTCTTAAAAATCTGAAGTTGTTTTTTTTATCAGAGGGAGATCAGTTTGGGCTTGAAATATTCAATTTAAATTCAAAACAAGTTTATTATTGCAACCTAATTTTTAATAATCATGAGTTCCAAATCAAGATTAAATCACAGTCTTTTTTTTCCTCTAAGATTTGTAGTCTTACTTTGGCTGGTTTATATCTTGGAACTTCTGTTGCATATGGATTTGGGGCTTATTTTTGGCATTTATCCCCGGCAGGCTTTCGGAATTATAGGAATTTTTACCTCACCGCTTATCCATGGCAATTTGATGCATTTGTTTTCTAATTCTGTTCCTTTATTAGTATTAGGTTCTCTTTTATATTTCTTTTATGACCGGATTGCCGCAGTCGTTTTTTTTAATTGCTACTTTCTCACAGGCGCGTTAGTTTGGATTTTTGCCCGTCCATTTATTCATATTGGCGCAAGTGGAGTAATTTATGGCATTGCCTTCTTTCTGTTATTTATTGGGATTTTTAGAAAAGACTTTCTTTCTGTTTTAATTTCCCTTGGAGTAGCGTTCTTTTATGGTGGGATGATTTGGGGTGTATTGCCTGGTATTCCTGGTATATCATGGGAATCCCATTTGATAGGCGCAATTGTAGGTGTTTTTACTGCCTTTAAATATGGGAACAGTAATAAAATAAGCAGGTATTAATGATGTGACAATGGTTAATGTTTTTGTATGTTAATTAGAAGAGCAGAATTTCAATGCTAAATGTTTAATTGTAAAGTTGCTTTATAGGTATTTAGGAAAATATAGTCTCCACACCTTTCTCCATTCTTAGGGAAGGAGATTTAAAGAGTTGTATAAGAGAAGATGATTAACCTATTATTCCGATTAAATTTTAAAAATGAACTAGCTTTTTGGATTAATATTCAAAAGCATAAGAAATTAGAACAATTAAAAAAGGGATTTGTTATTGTCAGGGTCAAAATCTCTGTTTCTTGTATTGATATCCTCGGACTGTGACCTGAAACGGTTTTCGGAGTGTTCTTGATCAACTGATACAAACCTGTTCTCATGCTCTAATATTTTTTCCTTTAAAAAGGAACCATAGCCATAGTGGCTATAAACCTCATCTATGAAATCCTTTTGTGGGGAATCGGGAATGTGATTTTTATCAAAACCCGGCGCGTTTTCAAGTTTTTCTTTTTCTACATTTAAAATCAACCGGTCATCTTGCGGGTCAACAGAAAATGACTGAAGTGGAATCGCAAAATATTTATCACCGAAACCAAGAAAACCTCCAAATGCGAGGACCAAATAAGCTACACGTCCGGATTGTATATCTATTGAAAGGTCTTTTATGGTGCCTAAATTTTCTCCCTGAATATTCTTAACATCTGTCCCTATAAGTGCGGAGGTAGATAAAATGAAGTTGTTCATAGTAAAGGATTTTTATAGAAAGAATTTTCCCTTACTAACGATGTTAAATGTTGCTGGTTTGCCAAATGACAAAGATTAATTGAAAATCTTAGCCAATTTTTCTTAGGTAGGAAGAATTGTTGATTCTTTGAACAAAGGAATTGGGTATTTCAATAAAGAAGGTAGTTCCTTGTCCAAAAGTTGACTCCATGGTGATGGTGCCGTTTAATTTGGTAATAGTTTCTTTTACAATATACAAACCCAACCCGGATCCCTCAGAAGTTTCAGAGGCCCTGAAAAACATATTAAAGATTTTGTCCTGGTAGAAGTCGTGGATACCTACACCATTATCCTGTATTTTTATTATGGCTGAAGTTTCTGTAACGGAGATTGTTACGTTGATCAAAGGTTGTACTTTAAATTTATCCGCGTATTTTATTGCATTTGAAATGAGGTTGTTTAAGATGATTTTTATTCTTCTTTTATCCGAATAAAAGGGGATATCATTGCTGATATTGATTGTTTTGATAACACAGTCAGAACCATCAATATAATGGAAATCATCAAAAATATTTGAAATGATTTTTTTAAAATTTATCTCTCTTCCCTCTATATCCATGCGTTGGTTCCTGGAATAAGCAATAATATCCTTAATGAACCCATCCAGTTTTTTAATGCTTTTCTCCATAAAGTTCATATAAGTTCTGATTTGCTCGTCCTGACTTTCTTGTTTTGTCAGGTTGATCAGTCCTAATAAGGAGGTGAGAGGAGCTCTGAGATCGTGAGCGGCGCTATAAACAAAATGGTCTAATTCTAAATTTGTTTTTTGCAACTCTCTGTTCTTTTGCTCCAGCAGTTCCTGAGAAGTTTTTGTTTCTGTAATGTCAGATGAGCTAAAAAGTACTCCCGTTATTTCCCTGGTTCTTGATATAACAGGCAAAAACTTTATCTCATACCATTCTGTTCCATCATGGAAGTTCTTAATGTCTGTTTCTACTTCAGATTTTTCACCGGCTAAAGCTTTTTGATAATGGAAAATAAATGTTTCCATTTCAGCTAAACTTATAAAATCCAGAATATGGTCTCCTTCTCTTATGATCTTCTTTGATTTTTTGTAAAAAAAGTCTTTACCTTTCTGATTAAGTTTTACCACCTTATAGCTCTTGTTTAGTAAAAAGTAAGCTTCGTTTACACTATTTAATAAGGCTTTGAAATTATTGTTGCTGAATTGGAGCTTTTGGAAGGACTGTATAAACGTGTCAATAATTAATAAATCTACTAAGGCAAGCAGTGTAAATAAAGAAATAAATGATTTTACAGGTGTTAAAGGATTGTCTATCAGATTTATTGTGTAATGAGTAATAAGGGTGAAAAAAAGTATATAAATCCTTAGGTAAAGCGATTTGTTAAAGGCAATGCTCATTCCTATGAATGTAATAAACAAGCTTAAGGCATAAGTGGGATGAAGATCGTTTTTATATAAAATATATTGAGACCAGAGAATAACAAAGAAAAATACAATATAAAGTCCTACATCAAAGTGCCGCCGGATTTGTTTGGAATAAAAACTGAGTGTGTAAAGAGATAAACAAGTAACACCTATAGCTACTCTATAATAAAAAGGGTCAAAAAAGTGTGGATAATAGAAGTTATGAAGGATGCCGAAAAGTAAAACGAACAAGCCAACAAGTAAAACGGTTGTCCGAGTTATATTTATTCTACGTGTTAGGAAATCATTATAAGGGAACATTAATAAATATAACTTTTCTTTTTAAAATTAATATTTTTCCAATAATAAAAACATTTTTTGGTAAAATAAAATATTTTTTACTACTTCTTAAATTTTATTGTTAAGATTTTTCAAAATAAATTGAAAATCTTCTTTTCTATCTTTTAAAAGAGGTTTCAAAACTTTTTCCTAATCTAAGAAATTTTTCGGAATAGTGTTATTAATAAAAAAATAATCAAAAATGCCATTTACCTTACCTCACTTTTTTGCATTAAGTGAAAAATGATTATTTAACCTATCCCTACAAAATGACTATTGGAGATTTTTCCAGGAAAAGTATTATTCTGGTCGGACTTTTGGTTCCGATGCTTTTTTGGAGTTTCCAATTAAAGGACGAAGTCCGTGGTGAATCGTTGCAAAGTTTTTATACCATCAAAGCAAAAAGATTCCTTGTTAAGCATGACGTGATCTGGGATTATGTAGAAATAAATAATAGGTGGATTGACATATTTGCTTCCCCTGATGACAAAAAGAACAATATCCCTGAATGCCGCTTGTATTGGGATGAAGTAGGTGTTTTTAATACCATCGTAAAGAAGTTTAGATACGAAGATGCTTTTGCAACTTATAAGAATAAAGGCACCTCCAGATTTGACTCCCTACTAATAGCACAAACTTCCATTATTCCGACTGAGAAAGTCATTGTAAATGCTAAATTACCGTTGGCAGGAAAGAGAATTGCAATAGATCCGGGCCATGTCGGAAATGATTTTCAAATGGGATTGATTGAAAGCAGGTTTGTGAAAATGGATCTTGGAGACGAAAAAATTGAATTTTCGGAAGCAGAATTAACCTTTGCTACGGCGTATTTATTAAAAGACATGCTCGAGGCTCAGGGAGCAGAAGTTATTTTGACCAGAACGTCCTGTAATACTTCTTCGCTTGGTATTTCTTTTTCAGAATGGTATAAAACCAGAATGGATGGAGATTTGATAGAGGCGGTGAATAGCGGGAAAATTAGCAAGGAATTTGCGGATTGGCTCAAAAACGAAGCTTCGGAAGCTAAAGTATTTCAAAAATTTTTTCAAACCCTTGACTGGAGGGAAAGGTGTAAAATTATTAACGATTTCAGGCCGGACCTTACGCTTATTATTCATTATAATGCTGATGAAGAAAATTACACATGGTCAAAACCAACCACAAAAAATTACAATGTTGCTTTTGTAGGAGGAGGATATGTTAAAGACGAACTGTTAAAGGAGGAAGACCGGTTTCAGTTTTTGAGGCAACTGGTGAGTACTGACATTGAAAACTCCGTTAAACTTTCGGGATCCATAGTAAAGTGTTTTGAAAATTGTCTGAAAGTACCCACAATGACAAAAAAGGATGAATCCAATAGTATTAAGAATTTTTCCTTGCCTACTTCTCAGAAAGGAGTTTATGCCAGGAATCTAGCCCTGACAAGATATATTTTAGGACCTATATGTTATGGGGAAAGCCTTTTACAAGACAATATCCAGGAATGTAGGGCATTAAACAAACGAGACCTAGATTATCCCTGTGGCAAAACTTCTTCACGGGTAAAAGATGTGGCTACTGCCTATTATAAAGGAATCTTTGAATATCTAAAAATCAACAACTGAACTCACCTTGCCTGAAACTTTTCAATATAAGTAGTTGAACCAAGATTAACTTCTGTTGTAAATTCTTTGTCAGTTATTGAAGTAATTACTCTGGTGATAGTGTCTTTTGGTTCGGTGTCTTCCTTAGCTGTTCCATACATATAGAATTTTAAATAATTTAAATTTTCTTTATTTTGAAATATGTATTGCGCATAAACAAATTCTTGCTGAGGATCACAATTTTTGTCATCTAAATTGGTAAAGCTCAACGAATCTTTTTGGGAAAAAAATGTCCAAATGGATTCTTTACATTCCAAAGACAGTCCGGTTCTTTTATTGATAAGTTCAATTTTTTTCCATGTTTTTGCACTATCGCTTCCCAAAAGTCGTTCCGTCTGAGCCGCAGTAAATATTACAGGAGCAGTTGGTTCTCCGCATTTCCAAAGTAAGGATAGAATAAAAAGAAGAGATAATCCTCTAAATAAGTAGTTCATAAATCAAAATCAAACAGGTAGCAAATATCTTAATTTTATTTATAACGCTTAAGCCGTTACATATTTTCACATTTTTATTTAAGTTGCGACAGTTGTCTCACTTCTTTAATTTTTAAATTGGTTTCCAAGAATGATTCTTAATTATATCTGGATTGCATTTTTTATAATAGCTTTTGTGGTTGGTCTGGTAAAGTTGATTTTTTTAGGAGATGCAAAGGTCTTTCCTGATATGGTGAATGCCACCTTTGATATGTCTAAGACAGGGTTTGAAATTGCCCTTTTTTTGACAGGTATATTAAGCTTATGGATGGGGCTTTTAAAAATAGGGGAGAATGCCGGTATTATTAAAGTGTTCAGCAAGCTGTTCGGTCCTTTTTTCCAGAAGTTGCTTCCCGAGGTTCCAAAAGATCATCCGGTATTCGGATTTATCCTTATGAATTTTTCAGCCAATCTTCTTAACCTGGACAATGCTGCCACACCGATGGGATTAAAGGCAATGACAGAATTGCAAACGTTAAATCCAAAAAAAGATACCGCCTCAAATGCTCAGATCATGTTTATGATAATTAATTCGGGAGGACTTACCCTTATTCCGATGACGGTAATGGCTTATAGGGCACAGGGAGGCGCAGCAGATCCATCTGATATTTTCCTACCAATACTTTTAGCTACTTCTGCATCTACTTTTGTAGGCGTTTTAATCGTGAGTCTGATACAAAAGATCAATTTATTTAATAGAGTTATTCTTGCTTACGGTGGAGGATTTTTTCTATTGATTGCAGGTTTTATCTATTATCTTATGCAATTATCGCAGGAAGAAATAGGGGTAGTTTCTTCTATTGTCAGCAATTTGATTTTATTTTCGATCATAATATCTTTTATACTTTTGGCCGTAATAAAAAAGATAAATGTATACGATAGCTTTATTGAAGGAGCTAAAGATGGATTTGGCGTGGCCGTAACTATTATTCCTTATATCGTTGCTATTCTTGTAGGTATTGGCGTCTTCAGGGCAAGTGGAGCATTAAATATTCTGGAGCAAGGGTTTGCTTATGTATTTGGCGCTTTAGGCATGAATACAGATTGGATTCCAGCCTTACCTACAGCACTGATGAAACCGCTAAGCGGCAGCGGCGCAAGAGGTTTAATGCTTGAAACCATGTCCACGCATGGAGCAGATTCATTTGTCGGAAAAGTAGTTTCCGCTATTCAGGGATCAACAGATACTACTTTATATGGAATCGCTGTTTATTTTGGGGCAGTAAATATTAGTAGAACAAGGTATGTAGCCGCAGTTGGATTGTTCGGAGATTTTATTGGGCTGGTTACGGCTATTTTATTAAGTTATTTGTTTTTTCATTAATAAAGGAAAGACGCGAAAGTTATTCTACCTTTTCCATCCGAAAAACGAATTTGGTAATAGGATCTAAAACAATTGGAAGAGAAATGTGTTATAGTTTAAATTAAGTTTAGATGAGATTTTTAACTTTAATAATATTAATTTTTGTTTCCGGTCTTTTAAAAGCTCAAAATTATTCATTCCAGATAGCAAAATTGAAATATAATGGGGGAGGAGACTGGTACGCAAACAAAACTTCATTGCCTAACCTCATTGAATTTTGCAATAAAAATCACAAGTTTAATATCGACAAACAGGAAGGAGTAGTAGAGGTAGGAAGTCCGGAATTGTTTTCCTATCCTTTTGTTCACATGACAGGCCATGGGAACGTGGTGTTCTCTTCAGATGAAGCACAGAACCTGAGGAAGTATTTAATAGGCGGTGGCTTTTTGCACATCGACGATAATTATGGGTTAAATAAATTTATAAGACTGGAAATGAAAAAAGTATTTCCGGAAATGGATTTTGTGGAATTGCCAAATACACATCCGATTTATTCCATGGTATATAAATTTCCCAAAGGGCTTCCTAAAATTCACGAGCATGACAACAAACCGGCTCAAGGATTTGGATTGATTTATGAAGGACGACTTGTATGTTTTTTCTCTTATGAGTCCGATTTGGGGAATGGATGGGAGGACCAAACGGTTCATAATGACCCGGAAGAACTTAGGCAAATGGCCCTCAAAATGGGCGCAAATCTGATTACCTATGCCGTTACTCAGTAATTGTTTTTTTAATTGGAAAATGAAAACAGCTAAATTATTTTGTCGTAAAAACAATTAATTATTGAGAATATATTTTCTAACTTGCGCATCTCTATTAGTATGTAGAGTTTGGTTGATTGATTAACAGAATACACATAGTGAAATTTTAAATCTTTTTTAAGAGTGATTATAATAGCATTTTTCTTAATTCATTGGTACGTGTCGTTGTTTTGCCAGAGTTTTTTTCTTCATAGATATTCTGCCCACAAAATGTTCACAATGAATAAATTTTGGGAGAAGTTCTTCTATATTTTTACATGGATTAGTCAAGGGTCATCTTACCTAAGCCCAAGAGCTTATGGTATTTTACACAGAATGCATCATGCCTTTAGTGATACGGAAAACGATCCTCATTCTCCACATCATGCGGAAAACGTATTTACTATGATGTGGAAAACCAAAGACATTTACAACGATTATTTTAAATTTAAAAAGACACCTGAAGAAAGATTTATCATTGGAATCCCAGAGTGGTATGCTTTTGACAAATTTGCAGATAGCTATTATTCAAGAATAGGCTGGGGAGCATTTTATGTCATTTTCTACTTCCTTTGTATTACCGTTTTTGAGTTGCCTTACACACATTGGTTGATGTATTTCTTGCTTCCTATACACTTCCTGATGGGCCCGGTACACGGTGCTATTGTTAACTGGAGTGGACACATGTATGGCTATGCTAACTTCGACAATCATGATAAATCCAAGAACTCCCTAATTCTTGATTTTTTAATGCTTGGGGAGTTGTTCCAGAACAATCATCATAAACTCCCGATGAGAGCTAATTTTGCAGTAAAATGGTATGAATTTGACCCCACTTATCCTGTAGTTAAATTGCTTCATTATACAGGAATAATTAAGTTAAAAAAAGCTTAGATTTTTAAGAAAACATACAAAAAAGGTTGCCGGTTATAAATTGGCAGCCTTTTTTTGTATAAAATATTTTGTAATTGTTTTCAGGTGAATTTAAATTCCTGTTTTTTTCTTCTGAATAAAAAAGTGAGTTTTCATTGAGTTTATTCGCCAAATGCGGTATTTTACATTGCTTAAAATAATCAAAATACAATTGATTTATTATGACCATTTATCTATCTAAATCTTCATGAGCCAATATACCCTTGACATTAACGGAAAAAAACATAGTGTTGAAGCCGACGGACAAACTCCCCTTCTTTGGATCATCAGGGACAGTGTGGGTTTGACAGGAACAAAATTTGGTTGTGGAATAGCTCAATGTGGAGCATGTACCGTTCATTTAAATGGCAATGCCGTCAGGTCGTGCAGTATTCCCGTATCGGCCGTAGTTAACCAGGAAATTACCACCATTGAAGGCCTTTCTGATGATAAAAGCCATCCGCTCCAAAAGGCCTGGATTGAACATCAAGTGCCTCAATGCGGATATTGCCAATCGGGCCAGATAATGTCGGCAGCCATATTGTTAAAAAACAATCCAAAACCATCGGATGAAGATATTGATGCTGCCATGCAAGGAAATATTTGCAGGTGCGGCACTTATCAAAGGATTAGAAAAGCCATTCACGCAGCTAGTAATGAAATGAACAACTCAAATTCTGAAAGGTAATGGAGCGCGTTAACAATAATTTAGACAGAAGGAAATTTCTTAAAATGTCAGGAATAACTGGAGCAGCTTTGGCGATAGGCTTTAATATTCCTTTTTCTAATGGTGGAAATGCCTCCATTCAGAACCTTAATTCCGATCTTCCAAATGGAGTAACGCTAAACGCATTTATAATCATTGAGAAAACAGGAAAGATTACCCTGATAAATCCTCGGCCTGATATGGGCCAAGGGTCTTTTCAGGCAGTGCCAGCACTTATTGCCGAAGAACTGGAGGTAAGTCTCGATCAGGTGGAAATTAAAAATTCTGACGGAAGCAAAAAGTATGGAAGCCAACTTTCAGGAGGAAGCAGTAGTATCAGGGGGTCATGGGAGCCGTTGAGAAAGGCCGGCGCCGCTGCCAAAGAAATGTTGATAAAAGCCGCTTCATCCAAATGGAAAATTAAAGAATCGGATTGTTATGCCCTGGAAGGGAAAATTTTTGATAAAACCAGTAAAAGAAGTTTATCTTATGGAGCCCTTGTAGAAGAAGCGGCAAAGTTAGAAGTGCCAGAAAACCCTAAATTGAAAGAGCCTAAAGATTTCAAGCTTTTAGGGAAAGATGGAAAAAGACCGGATATTCCTTTAAAGGTAGATGGAGAGGCAGTTTTTGGTTTGGACTACAAAGTGCCCGGAATGTTGTATGCATCTATCGAAAGATCGCCGGTTTTTAACGGCAGAGTTGCCAAATACGATGATTCAAAAACAAAACAGGTAAAGGGAGTTATAGCGGTTTTGAAGTGCGAGAGGCCAATGCCTCACAGAAAATCAGAAAGTGTTGCTGTAATTGCTGATAATTACTTTTCAGCCATACAAGGCAGAAAAGCCTTGCAGGTAACCTGGGACGATGGAGAGTTTGGAAATGTTGATAGTGAAGGTTTTTTCGAAAGCTTAAGAAATCTAGCTAAAAGCGAAGGAGCTGTTCATCACGAAAAGGGAGAATTTGAAAAAACTTTTAATGATGCTCCTAAAAAATTAGAATTTGTTTACGAAACACCATTCCTTGCTCATGCACCGATGGAGCCTGAAAATGCCCTTGCTCATGTAAAGAAGGCAGAATGTGAAATATGGGCACCGGTTCAGGGACCAGATTGGTTGGTGGATCAAGTTTCGAAGTATTTAAACATTCAACCCGAAAAAGTAAAAGTCAACGTGACTTTTTTGGGCGGCGCTTTTGGTAGAAAAGCTTATTATGATTACGTTCTTGAAGCTGTTCATTTATCCCAAAAGTTAAATGCTCCTGTAAAGGTGATCTGGAGCAGGGAAGATGATACCTCATTGGGACCCTTCAGGCCAGGGTTGATAAGTGCTTTGAAAGGAGGGTTAGATTTGTCGGGTAATGTAGTAGCGTTTCAGCATAAGGTAGTCGCTCCTTCCATTCAACATCAATTATATAAGTCTTTGCAATCAGGGAAATCGGACGGGTGGGCAATGGAAGCCATTGAGGAGAAAGATAGTCCGTACAAAATTCCTAACGTGAAATATAATTTTGTTTTGGCAGAAACAGATATCCCTATTGTTTGGTGGAGATCTGTATATGCCTCAAGCAACATCTTTGGTCATGAGTCTTTCATAGATGAACTTGCTCATGCTTCAAAGAAGGATCCTTTAAAGTTTAGGATGGAGATGTTAAAAGATGCACCAAGGCATTTGAATGTATTAAAAATATTAGAAGAAAAGTCCGGATGGAATCAAAGTTTGCCGTCCGGAAAAGCCAGAGGGGTAGCCATTTCCAGATCCTTCGAAACGATTTGTGCTCATGTTGTTACTGTTTCAAAGAATGATTCCGGGATTAAAATCGAAAAGGTAGTTTCCGTAATGGATTGTGGAATGACGGTTAATCCTGACAATGTAAAAGCACAAACAGAAGGGAACATCATAATGGGCATTACGGCAGCAATTAAAGACGCCATAACTTTTAAAAGCGGAAGGGCTGAACAAACCAATTTTCATAATTACAGAGTGCTCAGAATTAATGAAACTCCCGAGATGGAAATGCATATTGTTCAGAATTTTGAAAAGCCGGGAGGGGTTGGTGAACCTGGATTACCACCGGTAGCTCCGGCGCTTACCAATGCTATATTTAATCTTACAGGAAAGCGAATCAGAAAACTTCCATTTAACCTGAACGAGGTCTAGATTAAATGGCTAAAAATGGTGCTGTTGAATTGGCAGTGAGCTCTCACACATTCATGGTTTCTGAGTTATTATCTTTCTGTAAAGGAGAGGCAGTAATAATGCGTTCAATAGAACGGTTATCCTTTCAGGGTTTTTGATTAAATAAATTTATATTGCAGTTCTTGTTTTCCCTTGTTTTAGATAGATTATGCATGGCTTAATAAGAATAATGGAAAATTAGATCAAACTCATTTATACATTTCACTCTTAATTAAATGCTGGAACTAGGAATTATAGGATTTGGTAATTTCGGTCAATTTGCTGCGCCTTACCTTACACCTTATTGTAAGGTGACTGTTTATGATAAATTTATAGATGAAGAAATCCTTGAAAGATTAAATGTAAAAAGCGGCACCTTAAAAGAAGTTGCTTCCCGTCAAATTTTGTTGTTGGCAGTTCCGGTGCAGTTTTTAGAGGAAGTGCTGATTGAAATAAAAGATATTGTTAACCCAGATGCCTTAGTGCTTGATGTATCTTCTGTAAAGGTAAAGCCATTGAAACTGATGGTGCAGTATCTTCCGGAAACGGTTGAAATTATAGGTTTACATCCTTTATTTGGCCCTCAGAGCGGAAAAAATGGAGTCGAAGGATTAAACATGGTCGTTTGCCCGGTAAGAACGACACATTCAATTGAGTTAATAAAGTTTTTTGACAGAATACTAAAACTCAACGTATTAGAAAGAACGCCCGAAATTCATGATAAACAAATGGCTTATGTTCAAGCCTTAACTCATTTTATTGGTCGTGCGGTGAATGAAATGGATATTCCTGATGTAGAGCAAAAGACACCTGCTTATCAATTTCTATTGAATATAAAGAGAAACCTGGGGCAAGATTCCCTTGACCTTTTTTATACCATTGAAAAGGAAAATCCTTTTGCAAAAGGCGTGAGGACCCAATTTTTGAGAGAGCTAAACAAGCTAAATAAAATGTGCAATAATTAGAAAGACTATATAACCCTTTTTACAGGCTGTAAGTATTAAAAATTATGTTTCGTATTCTTTCTAAGCTGATTTTTAAAATATCCGGTTGGAAAATCGGAGGAGAAATTCCTCCCAAAAGATGTGTAATGGTAGGCGCACCACATACCAGTAATGCAGATTTTTTTAATGCCATTCCGGTTTTCTTTATTTTAAGGTTAAAACTCAGGTATTTGGCTAAGAAGGAGTTGTTTAAATTTCCGTTTGGACTATTGTTCAAAGCTACAGGGGGAATTCCGGTGGATAGGAGTAAAAAAAATATGCGGATGGTGGATACCATGATAGAGTTATTTAATCAATACGATGACTTGGTACTTTTAATTCCTGTGGAAGGAACAAGAGGTTATGTAAAGGAATGGAAAACAGGATTTTATCATGTTGCAGTAGGCGCAAAAGTGCCTATAGCATTGGGTTATCTGGATTATTCAAAAAAAGAGGCTGGTTTCGGACCTACGTTCTGGCCGACTGGTGATAAGGAAAAAGACATTGCGAAAATAAAAGAATTTTATAGAGGAGTTAAGGCAAAATACCCTGAAAAGTCTAGCTTGCATGAGCCGGAAAACAGTCCTCCGTTAATTTAATTGTTACTGACTATTTCAAAATCAACGTCCGTACTTTCGCCTTTTTCATCAGTGATTGTAAGTCTATGCTTTCCTGATTCAGGATTTAATGCAAACTGATGAAAGTCTTTTGTGCTTCCCAGAAAATGATTATCCAGGTACCAAAATAATGTCATACTTGCTTCACGGTGGGCTACTTCAAAGATTGTACGACCCGGTTTCCCATCCAATTCTATGGGAATATAAATTTTACTGTTATTTACAGGATAAATTATGTCAAAGGATTTCAATTGTTTTTCCGAAGCATTACAACCCAGCTTGAAAGACGGAAGGGGTTGGTAAGATGCATTTTTTGATTTGTAATAATAATCCATGGCAGGTGGTAGAACAAACCAGGACTTTGTTTTCATGGTACTGACGGATTCACAATTGCTATTGACCCTAAATTTTTCAGTTTGATCCAGATAAATTGTTTTGGAATAAGGACAAATAGGAGAAGCTCTGCCTTGCTTGGCTTCCCATTTAATTTCAGTTTCACCGCAATCTTCAGAAGCTTTAAACCCTGTTTGTTTGCATACTTTTATTTTTAACATGTCATTAAAAGGCTGCATAAACCAGGGGCTGGCAGGAAGAACTTTAAAAATGTCGAACATTACAGGGGCTGCTGCTCCTATTCCGGTTAAATCGGGCCGACCTTCACCATCTGCATTTCCTGTCCACACCGCTACTACATATTTAGGGGTACAGCCTATCGCCCAGCCATCTCTGTTGCCAAAGCTGGTTCCTGTTTTCCAGGCAATCTTATATCCTGAGGCAAACTCTTTCCAACTGCTTTCTTCCTCTGGCCTTGAAACCTCGTTCATGGCTTCAAAAGTCTGCCAGATGGATGCCGGGCTAAGGGGATATATTTTGCTGTTTTTTGGGTTATTCAATTGATTTTCTCTTAAATAAGATGCTTTTTGAAAAGGGTTTTCCGGATATTTGCCATAATGTGCATGGTAATAGTTGAGGTTGTAGGCCATATTTCTGTAAAGATTCGCCAGATCCCACAAGGTTCCTTCTGCACCGCCCAATATTATGGAAAGTCCATAATGGTTTGCTGGTCTTTTTAAAGTAGTCATTCCAAGCCTTTTTAGATTAGAATGAAACTTCTCAATTCCATATTCCTGAAGAAGCCTGACCGCCGGAACGTTAAGAGACCGGGAAATGGCACTTCTGAATTCCACTGCTCCATCATAAGTCAGTGCATAGTTTTTTGGAGCATACCCATCAATTAATGTGGGAATGTCTGCAACTAGCGCATGGCTTAAATAATTTCCTTCATCAACCATCATCGCAAAAAGCAGAGGTTTTAAAATACTTCCCGTGCTTCTTTCTGCATGAATCAGATCTACTGCATAACCATGAGATTCATCCTTTTCTCCTAAAACATTTGCGCCATAGGCCAGCACCGTTCCTTTTTCAACATCCAGCACTAAAGCAGCGGCATTAAAAACACCATTTGCCTTTAGTCTGCTTTGATGCCTCTTCAGTATAGTATTCACCTGATGTTGAAGTTTCCGCTCAATTGAAGTTTTATTCCTTCGGCCTTTGAGCCCATCTTTTTCTGCTTTAATTAATAGGTGCGGCGTGTTAGAGGGAATGGGCAACACATGATCCGGAAGCGGCTCTTTGATGGCAAGTTTATAACTTGTTTCGTCTATCAGCTTTTGTTTGGATAGTTGTTTGAGAAGTCTATTTCTCTTCAATCTTAATTTTTCCTGGTTTTTACCTGGAAATATTAATGAAGGGGCATTGGGTAAGACAGCTAGTGTTGCAGTTTCTGACCAGGAGAGTTTTTCCGGTGATCTTCCAAAATACCTCCAGGAGGCGGTTTCGAGGCCTACTATATTTCCTCCAAATGGCGCTTCTTTCATATATAGCTGTAGGATTTCTTCTTTGGTTGACGTGAGCTCCAACCTGGAAGCAAGGATAATTTCAATTGCCTTTTCCCAGTAGGTTCTGTTTTTGTTATTTCTTGAAAGCCTTATTACCTGCATTGAAATGGTACTTCCCCCTCTTACTACTTTTCCAGCTTTCATATTTTGATAAAATGCATTTATTAAGGCAAGCCAATCCACCCCAAAGTGGTGACGGAAATTTTTGTCTTCAAAAGTGAGGATGGCCTTTTCGAACTTCTCGGGAATGGTTTCGCTGGCCGGAAATCTCCATTGGCCATCTGACGCAATTCTTGCGCTTAACAGTTCTCCTTTTGAATCTTCAAGGATGGTAGAGGTCGGTGTTTTAAAAAGGGGATCAGGAAGGCAAAACCAAAACCAAATAGCAGTCCCAATGAGAAGGCTTATTGCAACTATTATCTTATATCTGTTGGCTTTTAATTTTAACACTTATACAGAAGATTGAATTTGCAATGAATAGTAATTGAAAAGCTATTTTATAATCCAAAAGAAAAAGCTGCCCCGATGATTATTCCTCCGGGTTGGAGGATTCTTATAAAAGTTTCTTCTTCTTCCGTTAATATTGTACCGTCTGTAACTTTATAAAAATTATCGGTAATTGGGAAAGCATAGCCCAGTTCCAGACTGAAGCGGTTCTTTTTACCCAATCTAAAATGATACATAGCAGATATGTTTAATGTATTGCTGGGTTTCCAATCCATAGTTATCTCATTTACCACCGGCGCTCCTGTACCAGATTGGGTTTCAATTTCTAAAGTATAATCTTTAATTCCCGTAGCGTGAGAAAAGCCGACATTAAAGGCCCATTTAAAAGGGTATTTTAAATAATATTTTACTCCTCCGGAAGCTTTGTATCCCCAGGTACCTATTCCAGCTCCTCCATAAGCTGTTAATCCCTGAATTATATTTACTTCAACAGATGGGCCTATAAGTCCTGTATAATTATCAATGCCGGTAGCTATTCCAATATAAACTTTTTTAACCTGAGGCTTTTCTTTGACGGGCCTGGAATTAAACAAGTCTTCCTGAGCAAATACGTATTGAGGAGCAATAAAGGAAAACAAGACAAGCAATGCACTTTGTCCCAGGAATTTTTTCATATAAAAAGGTCTATATTTTAGTTCTTTGAGTTTACAGTAAGTCCTAATTTTTTCCCTACATTAACTGCATATTGATATAAAGTTCCATACTCATTAGGAACAAGGCCATCCAACAAAGCTTCTTTTATTTCATTCTTGATGACACCCACTTCTCTTCCGGGTGGAATATTAAAGATTTTCATAATGTCCTCTCCATCCAATGCGGGCCTAAAATTACGCAGCTTATCTTTCTCTTCTATTTCCTGCATTTTCTTTTCAACCTTTCTGAAGTTGGCCATATACCTTTTCACGCGGTCATAGTTTTTTGAGGTGATATCGGCATTACACAGACGCATAAGGTCTTCTATATCCTCACCGGCTTCAAATAAAAGTCTTCTTATTGCCGAATCCGTGACATCGTCTTTTACGAGCGCAATGGGTCTCAAATGAAGTCTGACCAGTTTTTTTACAAACTGCATTTTCTCATTTAAAGGAAGCTTTAATTTGGAAAAAATCTGAGGCACCATTTTAGCCCCCAGGTCTTCATGTCCATGAAATGTCCAGCCATGTTTTGGTTCAAATCTTTTGGTTTGAGGCTTTGCAATATCGTGTAAAATAGCCGCCCACCTAAGCCACAGATTATCCGATTCTTTGGATACATTATCCAGTACTTGTAAAGTATGGAAGAAATTGTCTTTATGAGATTTTCCTTCTATTGTTTCCACACCGTGGAGTTTTACCATTTCGGGTAATATTATTTCAAGCAAACCGGAGTAAAAGAGTAACTTGAAACCATAGGAGGGAGGATTGGAAAGAATTATTTTGTTTAGTTCGTCGGTGACCCTTTCCTTAGACACTATATCAATCCGTTCTTTATTTTTCTGAATAGAATCAAAAGACTCAGGATTAATGTCAAAACCCAATTGTGAAGCGAACCTTATTGCGCGCATCATTCTTAAAGGATCATCGGAAAAGGTTACATCAGGATCCTGAGGGGTTTTTATGAGTTTCTTTTTTAGATCTTTGACTCCGTCAAATGGATCAATAAGTTCTCCATAATTCTCCTTATTTAAGCTAAGCGCTAAAGCATTTATAGTAAAATCCCGACGAAGTTGATCATCTTCAAGCGTTCCGTCTTCAACTATGGGTTTCCTTGATTCTCTTCTGTAAGATTCTTTCCTGGCGCCTACGAATTCAATTTCTGTATCGCCAATTTTCAGCATAGCGGTACCGAAGTTTTTAAAAACAGTAACCGATGTGTCTCTCCCATTCATTCTGGCCACTTCTTCCGCGAGCCTTATTCCACTTCCTGCACAAACAATATCAATGTCTTTTGAATATCTTTTTAACAACAGATCTCTTACATATCCTCCTATAACATAACTTTTCAGGTTTAGCTTTTGAGAGGCTTCACTTATCAGGTGAAAAATCGATGTGTCCAGTTCTGCTGCTAAATTCATAGGGGCAAAATTAGGACAATTAAGGTAGGATTCAAGAAATAAATGAGGAGCCAGGAACGAGGTATGAGGTAAGAGGAAAGCATTAATAGTTGGAAGATTGAAGTGGAAAGATGGAAGAAAATAAGTGTTTGTGTATAAATAGCATTGACCGCTTATTCCAACCTCTACCTCAGTTTCACAAAGAAAAGATACCTTGATTCTGAGGCTTTGTTGGTTGATACCACGCACCTCGAACCCCGAACCTCAAACCTCCCTTCATTTATTTCATAAAAGTAGGGCACGGCATAAACATGTCTCTTCTTCTTGGCTTCTTTCGTTTGGAGCTTCCTGTAGAATACAATTCATAAGAAAGTGAGAGTTCATGAGCTCCTCCTGAACTTGGCCCTAGCTTCGAGACGGTGAAATCATAGCTATAGCCGATACTGAAATCGTCGTATTTGAAACCGAAGAGTAATACAATGGCATCCTGATTTAAGAATTTAGCCTGTTTTTGTACAGGAATTCCCCGATACCAAAGACCAAACATCATCGGTTGATAATAAAAATTAATTCCTAAATCCAGTTGGTCAAATCTCCCCTGTTTTTTGTAGAGAAAGGAAGGCGCCACCGCCGGAACTTTTGCTCTTTTAATTGGGCCATTATATAGCGGAATTCTTGCTCCTCCATGGAAATTATATTTGATAGGTAACGAACTTTTATTTCCACCCATGGATTGGTTAGGTTCATTTAAATGACTTGCTGCAAACCCTAACCAATATTTTTGGCTATATATAAATATTCCCGAACCAACATCAAAATAGTTTGAAGTAAAATTCTTGCCGAACTGATCATCATGTGTCGGAGGGCGATGTTTACTTCCCAATATTAACTGATCTCCAAAAATAAGTTTTGAATCGTCCAGGGTTCTGGAATTAAAACCGAAGTTTAACCCTGCCCTAACCACCCAATGTCTGTCGATCCTTACCATATAGGAATATAAAAAATTTGCAGAGTATGAGGCAAGCTGTACTTCTCCTGCCTGGTCTCCAAGAAACATTACCCCAAATCCACTGTTCCATTTTTTATGAAAGTAGTCGTAGGAAAATATGGCTGTATTAAATTTAGAAGAAATGGATGGCCATTGTCTTCTATAATTTGCCGTAAGTCTATGAGATCTTGCTGTGCCGGTAAAAGCCGGGTTAAGATAAAGAGGCGCGGAATAATATTGTGACAATTGAGGATCCTGAGCAGAAACCTCCATTGTAAGCATTAATCCTAAAATAAGCGCCTTGAAACTTAAAATTTGTAAAAATTTCCCCATAGCTTTTCCTATCTTATTAAGACCACATCTCCTGTTTTATTAAATTCATACCCGTCTTTAAATTTCATTTTAACAGAGTAGATATAGACATCCTGCTGGCATAACCGGCCATTGTAAAAACCATCCCATCCATTATCGTCAATATTATTGGTGTAATACATCACCTCTCCCCATCTGTTAAATATTTTCAAATCAATTGCAACAACACCTTCCGCTATCGGAAAGAAATAATCATTGTTTTCAGATGACCCCACTCCGAGGGCAGATAAACTGGGGGAAAAAGCATTGGGGATTAAAACCCTTCCTCCGTAAACAGCCTTTACTGCGTTTTCTACTACTGCTGTATCCGTGCAACCGTAACTGTTATAAGCGATCAAAGTGATCGTGTACCTTCCTGTATCCTGATAAATATGAGCAGGATCTGCTTCGGTAGAAAAATTTCCGTCACCGAAATCCCATAAAAAGGCATCTGCTCCCATTGATTGATTGGTCAGGTAAACTGGTTTGTCGGGAAGCTCTACTTCTATTGGCCGGGCAAGGAATGAAGCTTTGGGTATATCATATACTTTTATGGCATCTATACGAACTGTATCATCCACCACATTTTGAGCATTTTTAGCAATCAACCTTACGGAATAAGTGCCAGGCTCAGTATAAGTATAGGTTGGATTTATAAGGGTAGATTTTCCCTTTCCGTCGCCAAAGTCCCATTCATATTTAGTTGAATCTGCATGCAGGGATTTATTATTAAAGTTTACGGTTAATGGCATACAACCTTCTACATTATCAGGCCCAAAATTGGCGATTGGCTTTCTACCGAAGATGATTACCGTTTTAAATGTACTTGCTTTACAATATTCACTCGAGATGGTTAAAGTAATTCGATAATTTCCTATTCCGGGGAAAGTGTGGGTCTTAGGATCCCTTCCCGTAAATAATGGCGAACCATCTCCAAAGTCCCATTCATATTCCCATTCCCCGGCAGTAAGGTTCTCAATGGTAATAGAGTGGTCAGGTGTCGTCATTGTTTCCGGAGTAACTGTGAAAGTGGGTACAGCCTTTGGATAAACAATGATTGATTTTGTTATTGAAGTGTCGCATCCGTTGTCAGAAACGATCTTCATAGTGATGTCAAAATTCTTATTGACATTTCCAGTATTGATCAAATCAAAAGTGACATTATCACCTTGAGTCGTTTGTTGATTTCCATCAATAAACCAATATATTTTAGAAACTGGTCCTTTTGATTTACTGGAAGCGGTGATTTTTGCAGGCGAGCAATTGGCTCCAAATAGGTCAAATTCTGGTAATAGTTTTGGTGATACGATTATAGATTGCTGATTTGAGAAACTTTCACAATCGGATATCGCTAATAATTTTACATCGAATATGGCGGTAGTATCTGTTGAATTGTTTCTAAAAGTATGGAAAACAGGTGTATTGACAGAGGCTAATACTTCAGTATTTGGTGTACCGTCACCCCAGATCCAGACATATTTAGTTACAAGAGCGCCAGGCAGTGTTGAATTTACGAATTCTAAAGCATCACCTGAACAAAGTATCCTATTGTCTATTATTTTAAACTGAGGATCAGGCTGAGGCTTAACTGTTATTTTCCTGGTTACCGTATTTTTACAACCTCCAACGGTAGTTATAGTCAATGATACTGTATAGTCTTTGGTTTCTGAGGATTTATTGGTAAAGATAATTTCAGGTAAATAAGAAGTGTTGCTGCTGTATTCCGGAATATGACCATTTTGAAACTTCCATTCATAATAAGCTGCTCCCGAAATGTTTGGGTTAAAATTTACTTTTTTAGGACTGCAATCATTGAGAAAGTCGGCGGTGAAATCGGCAATTGGGTTAGGTTTAACCGTCACTTTTACCGGATTTGAAGTTACTTCACAACCATTTGAATATTTTACAATTAATTTGATTTGATAGTCAACATTATCAGTGGTGGGATTGTTATTGACAAAAACATCAGCCGCCGGAGTAAATGGAATGACATTGGTCGCCGAGGCGTTGTTATACACTATTGTACCAGTATTTAAATTTTCTATTACCCAGTTATAAGTGTTTACAATTGCCGGATCGGCATTGTGTAAAAAGTTGACGGATATAGGACTGCAATTTGGCTTGTTTGCATCAAAGTCTGAGCTGATTGTTACTGGAGGCGCCGGATGAATTGTTATTTGCTTTGTAAATGAATTGACACAACCTTCATCTGTGGTTACTGTTAATTTAGCATTGTATACTATGTCTGCTCCGGTGTTATTTATAAATTGGACATCATCAACATTTGTTCCCGATCTTGTCTGAGGGGTTGCATTCGGACCGAAATCCCAAAGATAACTTGTAATAACAGGCGCAGAAGGAGTAGTACTGGTAAAACTTATCGATCCGCCATTACATATTTCACCATTTACAGGATTCATTGTAAAAGAAGGCAAAGGCGCTGCCTTTACTTTGACATCTTTATCTATAGAATAGCTGCATCCTTTATTGGTGGTTACGGTTAGGGTAATATTATAGGTTCCTCCAATGGAAGCAGAAGGCTCAGATGGGCCGAACGGACTTGCAAGAAAATAGTCAAAATCAGAGTCATCATTTCTGGTTAAGTCAATGGTGCCATCACTGTTAAAATCCCATTCCCACTTGACAATTTCATCTCCATCAATCCTGACAGGTATGCTGGCGGTTTTTTTGCTGATATTTGAGAAATGAGTTCTTGTTCCTTCGCAGACTTCACTTGCATCAAATGCAGGAGTTGGCCTGTCTTGAATTAAGATGGTGGTTTCTTTGAAATTTTCGCATTGAGTAAGGTTGTCTTTTGCTGAAAGCCTTATTTTAAATATGCCTGGTTTATCAAAATTTAAACTGAGAGAGGTAGAACTACTATTGCTATAGGAACTATCAGGAGTAGAAGAAGTTGAGTTTCTTTTGTATAATTCCCATTCGTAAGTGTATGCATTTCCACTGGTTAAAGTGCCGTTTATAGCTAAAGAGAAAGGGTTTGTTCTGTCGGTTTTACAAAAAGAATGTGATGTGGAATTCGCTCCATTTACATCAATAGAAATGGCAGGGGCTGCATCAACTCTGATATTTTTTTCCAGATCAACAATACAATTTCCAATAGCATTTCCGTCTTTGATACTTAGCTTTACCTTGTAATCACCTGGTGTGCTAAAGCTATGAGTTGCATCCTTTCCTGTTTTTGATGCTAATTCAACATTGTTGTTATCGTAAAATTTCCAGGTGTATTGATAGGAACCTCCAGATGCTACTGTAGTAAGATTTTTTAAGTAGATAGTTTCATTAGGACAGAAGTTTAGTTCATCGCCTGGAGTACTCATACTTGTTTTCCTTCTTTCAAATAAAGGATTAGGTGCCGCCACTATTACGATTTGTCCAATGGCTTTCTCCGGAGTACCAGGATACGGGTTGCACTGATTCCAAATATTAAGCGTTACAAAAAATCTGTCTCCGATTGCATGGCTCGTTCCGTCAGGTCTTTTTTGCGGCACTACTATCATATCAGCAGTGTATTGCCCGGGTGCATTGTGTTGTTCCACTGCATCCGGAAATGGAGTAGCATATGTAACCCCACCCACTTCTATACCTTGCAAGGAATTGGCTCCTCCTTCTCCATAGACAAATTGTAAATGACGGGGAACAATGTTTCTATTTGCAGTAGTTCCTACTGGAAAACAATTCCATGGTCCGGCATCTCTGAATGTGACTTCCGTATAAGTATCCTGACAAACTCTTACAACATTTGGAGCGACCTGAAAATTATTAATATCAGTGTCCCAAACAACAACATTTTGGATTATTTGCTCGGTGTCCGTTACAGGATAACAGGTGTTTGTAACCCAAATGCGAATGGTATAAGTACAAATGCCTCCTTTTTTCGGGTAAATTTTTGTTAGATCTTTTTCGAATGATCCGGCAGCTCCTTCATTATCGCTTGTATAATCATATTGATCGATAGTTCCTCCTGGAATTCCCCAGTCAACATTGATTTTGGCATCTGATTCAAGATTGCCATATAGAATCTTTATCTGGACCGTGTTAATGCCGGCGCAACCTTTGGCATTGGCAATGTAATTACCTTTGGAAAGCAAATTGCCATTCGCACACTGACTTTCAGATTTAAATGAAAGAAGTGTTAAAAGCAGGGTAATGATTAGTAAAGAAATTCTTTTTTTATAGCTGGTTATATTTTTTCTCATAAAACTTTTTTGTTTTATTGAAAAATAGAGGACATAAGTAATTCTTATGACATAGCCGTAAAAGTAATTCTTAAATATAATTATACCAATTTTTTTTTAAACTAAATCAATACATAACTTACGCTATATTTTTAATTTATAAATACAAGAAAATTTTTTTATGAAGAAATTGTTACAGCGGCATTTAACAATTTGAGCCCAAAGCCTTACCTTTGCATCCCGTATATCAAAAATTAGAGAACGACATTATGGCAAACGCCAAACATATTTTTGTTACGGGTGGAGTTACCTCATCTTTAGGAAAAGGAATCATTTCTGCATCTTTAGCTAAATTACTTCAAGCCAGGGGCTTTAGAGTTACAATTCAAAAATTTGATCCTTACATTAACATTGATCCTGGTACACTTAATCCGTATGAGCATGGGGAATGTTACGTCACCGACGACGGAGCAGAGACTGATCTAGATTTGGGCCATTACGAGCGATTCCTTAATGTTCCCACGTCCCAGGCCAACAACGTAACTACCGGAAAGATTTACCACAGTGTGATCACAAAAGAAAGAGCGGGCGAGTTTCTGGGAAAGACTGTTCAGGTAGTACCACACATTACTGACGAAATAAAAAGGAACTTTTTCCTGTTGGGAGAAACCGGGAATTATGACATTGTTATTACAGAAATTGGTGGTTGTGTGGGAGATATTGAATCTCTTCCCTTTATAGAAGCCGTTCGTCAAGCCATTTGGGATATGGGAGAAAATAATGCCATGGTTATTCATTTGACCCTGGTCCCTTATCTTAAATCTGCGAAGGAGCTAAAAACTAAGCCTACACAACATTCGGTAAAAACATTACTCGAAGCAGGAATTCAACCAGACATCTTAGTATGCCGAACAGAACATCCACTTCCCGCAGACATAAGAAAAAAGATTGCTTTATTCTGCAATGTGAGGGTCAATAATGTGATAGAATCCATAGATGCGGAGACGATTTATGATGTCCCTCTTTTGATGAAAAAGGAAAAGCTTGATGAGAGGGTGTTAAAAAGATTAAAGCTTCCGATTAAAGGAGAACCGGATATTGAACATTGGAAATATTTTTTAGGCAAGCTAAAAAACCCAACCGATGAAATAAAGATCGGACTAATAGGAAAGTATGTTGAACTTCCCGATGCCTACAAATCTATTGTGGAATCTTTTATTCATGCAGGCGCTTATAATGAGTGTAAGGTTCATTTAAAATGGATCCAGTCAGAGCAGTTGGCTGGTGAAAATTATGAGGAATTATTGAAAGACCTGGATGGATATCTTGTAGCGCCAGGGTTTGGTGAAAGAGGGGTGGAAGGGAAAATTAATGCGTGTAAATATGCAAGGGAAAACAAAGTTCCTTTTTTCGGAATCTGCCTCGGAATGCAATGTGCTGTAATTGAATTTGGAAGGAACGTCCTGAATTTACCTGATGCCAATTCCACTGAGATGAACATTCATACTGCCAATCCGGTGATTGATATGATGGAAAGTCAGAAAAAAGTTTTAATTAAAGGCGGCACAATGAGGTTGGGAGCTTATGTTTGCGAAATAAAGAAGCATACAAAGGCTTTTCAGGTATATGGGAAAAGTCAGATAAGTGAAAGGCACCGACACAGGTATGAATTTAATAACAAATATTTGAAGCAGTATGAGGAGGCTGGGATGTTGGCTTCCGGGGTAAATCCTAACAGCAATCTGGTAGAAATTATTGAATTAAAAGACCATCCGTGGTTTGTAGGGGCACAATTTCACCCTGAATTAAAAAGCACTGTAATGACACCCCATCCTTTGTTCCTGAAGTTTCTTAAGGCTGCCCTGGAATTTTCAAAAAGGAAAGAAACCGTTATGCAGTAGCGCTTTGTAAAAGAAAACAAGAATGTAAATGTGGTTCTATTAGTACCATTGAAATTAAAAAACATTCACAAAATGAAATGGTAACAATATAATTTTTAATTTATTCAAATGGATCGTAATCAAATAATAGGTTTATTGTTAATATCGGTGCTGATACTTGTATATCTGCAATTTTTTGCACCGGAGGAGCCTATAAAAAACAATAATCCTGCTACCACTGAATCAGTAACGCCGGAAGAAGCACAAAAGCCTTCTGTACCGTCTGCTTCAATAGATACCGTATGGACAGACAGCGCAGTATTTGAAAAATATGGTAAAGAATATGGAGTTTTAGCAAAAAACACGGTAGGGGAGGCTAAGGAAGTTGTTTTAGAAAATAAGGATATAAAAATAATTTTCAGCACAAAGGGCGGCAGTATTAAAAGCATTCTGCTAAAAGACTATCTTACTTTTGATAAAAAGTCACTTTATCTGGTTGACAAAGAAAGCAATAAAATGTCCTTTAAGTTACCTACTAAGAATGGTGCAGTTGACCTGAATAACTTATACTTTACAACTCAAAGCCAAAACCAGGTAGTATACGAAAAAGATTCAGCTTCTGTATCTTTTAGATTAGAAGCTGAGCCAGGAAAGTACATCGAAAGGACATATACATTACCGGGGGAAGGCTTTCAAATACTTAGTTCCATTCAAACTTCGGGTCTTGAAAACTTAATTGAAAATAAGAATATTCAATTTTCATGGATTAACGATGTAAAGAAAGTAGAAAAGGATTTAGCAACAACAAGAATAAGCACTACCGTTAATTACTATACTGCTGAAGGAGACTTCAAAAATATAAGTGAAAGTTCCCTGGATCCGGAAACTGAAAGTTTCAATACTCCTGTCAAGTGGGTATCTATGAAACAAAGATTCTTCACCTCTGCCATTATTATGGAAGAACCATTTAATGCAGGTGAAGTAAAAAGTAGCGTCAATGAAGCCGATACTAACCTGGTGAAGCATTTAGAAGCTCATCTAACACTTCCAGGGTCTGTTCTTAAAGACGGTAAAATTGATTTCAAATACTACTTTGGTCCGAATAATTATCAGATAACCAAAAAGGTAACTGAAGGTTTTGGAAACAATGTTTATTTAGGGTGGGCTATTTTCTCTACCATTAATAAATACCTTGTTATTCCTATTTTTAATTTTTTACAAAATTATATAGGAAACTATGGGATAATAATTTTAATTCTGGTATTTATTATTAAGCTTATTCTTTTTCCACTCTCCTATAAGTCGCATATTTCCCTGGCGAAAACAAAGGTGCTTAAACCTGAACTGGATGAAATTAAGGCAAAGCATGGAAACGACATGCAGAAAGTACAGGCAGAGCAAATGCAATTGTATTCTAAAGTAGGGGTAAATCCTTTAAGTGGATGTATTCCGGTATTGTTACAAATGCCTATTTTCCTTGCGCTTTATAACTTCTTTCCTAATTCAATAGAGTTAAGACAAGAATCGTTCTTATGGGCGGCAGATCTTTCCACCTACGATTCCATCGCCACGCTGCCATTTAGTATTCCCGGAGGATATGGCAATCATGTGAGTTTGTTTTGTATTCTGATGACAATTTCTACTTTGGTATACACATGGTTTAATAATCAGGTATCTACCATTACTGGACCGATGAAGTCGATGCAATATGTAATGCCTGTTATTTTCCTTTTCTTCTTTAATAGCCTTGCAGCCGGTCTTACTTACTATTATTTCGTCAATAACCTTTTGACCATTGGACAACAGTTAGGTTTCAGGTTATTTGTTGATGAGAAAAAGATAAGACAAAAGCTTGATGAAAATAAGGTAAAGAATAAGGACAAGAAGAAGTCTAAATTTCAACAAAGACTAGAAGATGCAATGAAACAGGCAGAGACAGCAAAAAAGGCTCCTGCGAAAAGGAAAAAATAATATCTAATATCCTTATAATTTAAAAAGGGCAATGTAGAGTTTTTTACTTTAGATTGCCCTTTTCAATTTTCCTTGAAGGATTAGCCAACTTATTGGCAAGTGAATAACTCACCACAGCCCCGGCAATTCCAACCACCGTTGCATAGATTAATACTGATTTCATAATATACAGTTTACATGAATTACGGCTTCTGAATAAGGAAGTTATGTTAAAGTCAGGCTTCGTTCAATCTTCATGTTAATATTCAGGGTCACCACTCCTTAATAGCTATCAGAATAAATTATAGCTTAAAGATAGTTGCCAATTTAATTGTCTCTTGGAATACGATTTTGGATATTTCTTCTCCTTAGACCATTTGTAATCATGACTATTTCGTATGAATTGTGCTTGTTATTTGAAGAAAGGATAGGGAACTTAGAAAAAATTATCAAAACAATACATCTTTAAAGCCAGTTGCTTCCTGTAATAATCTCGGAAAAATAAGGTTGTAAAAGCAATATTTGCATTTGTTACTACCGATGTAATCCTTATAAAATAAGGGCTTTGTAAATAATGGAGTACTTTTGAAGTGGATAGGAAGTAGTGGAACTGTGGTCTCATTTTTTTTAACTATTTATACTTTTAGCATGTTTACGGTTCAATACCCTAAACCCTAAAATTTACATATATGAGAAGAGAGCTTACCTTTAAAACCTAATCAAAATCTGAAGAAATACATCTTCAATCTCCAAAGTACTTTTACAAAACCAAGAATCAGTCAATTGTTTTTCCAGATCCAATAGTGATAATGGTGTTCCAGTTCATTATTGTTCTGCTTCTTGTACTGTTCAAACAACAGCTAGTAATCCTTTTTTTAAATCAATTAATAATTATTTTACTTATTAAATTCATTAACAAACATGAAAATTATCTTTAATAGAGTTTTAATCTGTCTAATGGCGCTATCTATTATAGTAGCCTGTAAAGAAGATGATCAGGAACTTAAGCTAAATCCTGCTCCTACTGCTGGGTTCACCTTGGCCCCATCTTCTGCTAATCCGAATTATATTATAGTTACGAATACTTCCACAGGAAGTGACCTATTGTATTGGGACTTTGGTAACGGAGCAAATTCTTCCACTAGTGTAGATACAGCTTATTATCCATACCCAGGGGATTATGCAATTACTTTAACTGCCTATTCAAATGGAGGTAAAAGTGTGTCCACTCAGACAGTTAGTGTAACTACCACAGATCCTGATTTATGTAACAATGAAGTTTACACCTTATTAACGGGAGGTTGTGCAGTAGAAGGTAAGACTTGGGTTTTTGATCCTGTTAATCCTATGAACTTCGGCGGTTCAAAAGGCGGACCTACTATGGAATGGTGGGGACAAACGCTTGCACAACAAGAACCTTGTATGAAGGACGATGAGTATGTTTTTTCTCTTGAAGAGAGCAAATTTACTGCTAATACCGGTGATGCAATGTGGGGTATTCTTGACAAAGTTGAAAACCAATGTGTACCTCAAGCAAATGCATCAGCTTCAGGAAAATGGAGCTTAAATATCACGGCAGACAAAACTACTTTAACATTAAGTGATAAACTTACAATGGCATGGGATGACGACGAAGGCGTTTATGAAATTGTTGAATTAACCGAAGATAAACTTTGGATACGTAAAGAATGCTGTGGCGGTGGCGGATTGAGAAACTATGTATTTGTTCCTAAAGGAAGTGCGCCTAACCCTAATCCGGAACCAGAGCCAGAACCGGAACCAGAAGGAAAAGCTTTAGAATCTCATGATATTTCTGCTGACTTTGAAGCTGCTGGTACAATGACTTGGGATGCTGCTGAATTAGAAGCGTTTGATGGTGCTTTTGCAAACCCTGAAAGTGATGCTGTAAATGGAAGTGCTAAAGTTGCAAAATATGTTAAAGGAACTGATGGACCTACAGGTTCAGGCACAGATAATTTGAGGTTTGATCTTGATTATAGAATCGATCTGTCTACTAGAAATAAATTCAAATTAAAAATTTACGCTCCTTCTACTAATGATTATACTACAGAAAATACACCTGAGTCATGGCAGACATACAAAACACTTCAAAAGTTGGTATCTGTAAAGCTTCAGGATTCTAAGAGTGCTGAACCTTGGAACGGACAAGCTGAAGTAAAACATGAAATTACCGCTCTTGATGAATGGATTGAATTAGAATTTGATTTTAGTGGCTCTGCTGCACAAACTAAATATGATAGAATTTTAATCCAAATCGGTGGTGAAGGGAACCATAATGCTGGAACTTTTTACTTTGATGACCTAGTATTATTACCTTAATCATTATTTTACGTCAAACAGTATCTTACAGGAGGCAATGCCTCCTGTATTGTTTTATGGAAAAAATGGTTTTTATTTTCAACATTTTTGTTCTCCCTTTGAATTAAAATTTAATACGAAAAAATATGAATCGCATAAATCTTATTTCCCTTGTATTGATATTCATCTTTCTTTTAGGTTGTAAAAAAGATGATACTGAAAATCCAGTAAAACCTTCGGATCTTGTTATAGAAGCAACGGTAAGTAATGATGGTTCCGGTTTGGTAAGTTTTTCTGCGCTTGCCAAAAATGCCGCGTATTATAATTATTACTTCGGGGTGTCTGCCACAGAAGCGCCTGTCAAATCAACAGATGGAAATGCTTCTTTTACTTATACTACTTCAGGTGATTTTACAGTTAAGGTGGTTGCCGTGTCTTCTTCCAATGAATTTGTAACTGGTACCAAAGTCATAAACGTGCAGCTACCTGAGGTAGCGCCAGCAAACCTTATAATTGAAGCGACGGTTAGTACTGACGGTTCTGGTAAGGTTACTTTTAATGCTTCTGCTGATAATGCAAAGTATTATAATTTTTATTTTGGAACTTCAGCCACTGAAACACCGACAAAATCAACAAATGGCCAGACAAGTTATACTTATTCATCATCAGGTACTTACACGGTGAAAGTTGATGCATATGCAACTACCAAATTTGTTTCTGGTACAAAGGAAATTACGGTTGAAGTAATTGAAAACACAGGCTATACTACTCCTGAAACTTATGCCGGAATGAATCTGGTTTGGAGAGATGAATTTGAAGGCACCTCTTTAAGTGCAACCGACTGGACCTTCGAAACAGGAACCGGAAGTGGTGGATGGGGTAATAATGAACTTCAATATTATAAGGAAGAAAATACTTCTGTAGCAGACGGGTTTCTAACCATCACGGCAAAAAAAGAATCATTCGGTGGGAAAGACTACACTTCTTCAAGAATAATCACAAAAGATAAGCAGTCTTTTAAATACGGAAGAATTGATATAAGGGCAAAACTTCCTAAAGGTCAGGGGCTTTGGCCTGCATTGTGGATGTTGGGATCTAATTTTAATTCTGTTGGATGGCCTAAATGCGGAGAAATTGATATTATGGAAATGGTAGGGGGCACGGGCAAAGACAATACTGTTCATGGTACATTGCATTGGTACGAAGATTCTGCTGTTCCTCATGCTTCTTATGGAGGGAATATGCCTTTAAACACTGGAGTTTTTGCTGATGAATTTCATGTTTTTACAATTACTTGGGATGAAACTAATATAAAGTGGTTTATCGATGATCAGCAGTATCTTGTTATTAATATTACCCCTGATGGATTGAGTGAATTCCATGAAGAGTTCTTTTTTATCTTTAATGTAGCTGTAGGAGGAAATTGGCCAGGTTCACCAAATGCTTCTACTGTTTTCCCGCAGACTATGGTAGTGGATTATGTAAGGGTATTTCAGGATAACTAAAGCTATTAAAAAAGGATTGGAGGGCTTCCAATCCTTTTTTATTAATACTGTGTTTCTAAAGCGTTAAGATTTTAGGGATTAATACTTCAATATAAATTCTGTCAGATTAACATCCTGTTCCAGACCCATTTTCTTTCGGATTCTGTACCTGCTTGTTTCGATACCCCGAATGGATAGGTTTAAAAGAGGAGCAATTTCTTTGCTCGATAAATTTAGCCGCAAATAAGCGCATAGTTTGATGTCGCGATGGGTTAGTTGAGAAAAGTCCTCACGAAGCCTTCTTAAAAAGTCCTGATGGATTTGATTGAAATGCAACTCAAACTGTTCCCAATTATTCTGAAATTTTATGTCTGTTTCTACAGCCTTCAAAACCTTTCTTAGGTGATTTAAAGTACTCTTATCATTGGTGGTTTCAATCACCGTTTGGATTTGGTCCCTGATTTTTTGAATGGTTTCAATGCTATGCATTACGTGCATTGCAGAAGAAGTCAATTCTTTGTTTTTATGGTTCAGCTCATTTTCAAGTTTTTCGTTGTTGAGCTTGATAATTTCTTTTTCAGCTTTCAGAACTTCTTCCATGTGCTGAGCTTCTTTGAGTTTTAATGTTTTTTCCTGCTCCAGTTTTAATCGCTCTTTTGCTTTTCGTACACTTCTGTCTTTTACTCTTTTAAAAAATATCAAAAAACCTATGAATAGAATAGAATATAAAATATATGCTCCTAGCGACCGAACGAGCGGAGGCTTAACACTAAATGCATAAGAGGCCTCGATACTTTCTTTGTTATAGATGTTTTTTGCTCTTACATGAAATACATAATTTCCTTCATGAAGATTAGTGTATTCCTTTTGTGTGGAGTTGATCCAGTTTGACCAATTTTTGTCGAAACCTTCAAGGAAATATTGGTATTCTATTCTATGGATATCTTCATAACTGGTGGCGCTAAAATTAAATCGCAAGGAATTGTATTTGTGAGGAATTGTATATACTTCATTTTCAGGTTGTTTTAAAGAAATCAGATTTCCTTCCAGATGCGTACCGCCAAACAGTAAAGAATCCTTTAAGCCCACCGTAATTTCTACTTTCCGGATTAGCGCAGTAAAAGCATCATTTTCAGAATAGGCGTTCCTGTTATTTATAAAAGAAGGATTATAGTGGACAAAACCTTCATCAATTCCTATAATTACATTATTTTTATCGTAATAGGCTATGTGCTCAAACCCTCCTACAAGCCTTCCTTGAAGTTTATTAAAAATATTCTTTTCAACCTCGTAATTGCCATTACTTCTTTTTTTAAGAAAGCCCATTTCTTCTCCAACACTGAACCAGATGTTCCCGTCTTTGTCCTCAATAAGTTTTCTTATGTGTTTATCTTTTTCAAATAATTTATTGAATTCCTTATGTTCAACAAACCTGTCACTGTCTTTATCATATTTAAAGATTCCCGTCTCCCCGGTAAAAACCAGTTTATTGTTTATTTTAAAAACATTTATAAATAAGTTGGACGGAAAACCATGCTCTGAATTGTAGAACTGCATTTTTTCCACCTTATCCAGATTCTTCGAAAGTTTAAGCTTGAATATCCCTTTGTAACCATGTGCAATCCATATATTCCCTTCATTATCCTGCTCCATTACCCTGGAAGATTCATCAAACCCATTTATTTTCCATTGAAAGACGAGCTTGCCATTGACTATTTTATAAAGTAAAAGTCCCCCGTAAGTTCCACAAAGGATGTGATCAGGATAATTGTCAAGGGGCATGAACATCCAGATACCCCAATGGTCTGAAATTTTATAAGCTTTATTGCCGATTATTTCATAAGGACCTTTATGATGAGCCAGTAAAAGATGATTCTTTATTTTTTGAAGGTTATTGACTTTTCCATCGGTATTTTCAACCTGCCGGAAAGGTTTGTTGTGGATAGGGTTTTCATATTCTGACCACTCCTGATAATATAGTCCTTCATTGGTGCCAAGGAAAATTTTATCCTGATTAATGGCGCTTGCAAATGCTGTTCCCGGAACTCCATTTTGGGCATTGTAAAAAGTAAACGGGGAATTTATTTCAATGTAATCTATTCCATTGTTAGTGCCCAACCATAAATTACCTGAATTGTCCTGAAATACAGTGAGTATAGCTCCATTTTGTAGTCCCTTTTCTCTGTTCAGGTGTTGAATCGGTACGCCGTTTTTATCAATTATAAGCAGACCATTATGGGTCGAGCCTAAAGCATAACCATCTAATAAAGTCGTCCCACAATAAATTTCATTTTTACTTAAAAATTCATCAGCAAGAGTGGTCCATTTCTTAAAAGTGCTGTAGCCGTCATAGAGAAACATTCCTTTTTTGTCTGTAACAATTAAAATATTATTCTCCGAATGAGGAAACATTCCTGTTATGTTATAACTCCCGATTTCCTTGCTGTTTGGAATTACAGAAACTTTTTCATTTTTTAACTCAATCAATCCAACCCCTGGCTCAGAGAGCAACAATCTGTCATTTACATAGTAAGGAAAATTGAATACATCGGACGAGGGAAGAATTACTCTGATTTCATCGTTGATCAAATAATAAATCCGGGCATAAGTGAAAAAAACAACACCCTCATTGGTAACATATATCTTCCATACATCATCGAAACTTTGAAATTCTTTTTTGATTTTTGGTTTCAATGACCGAAAGATTAAATGTCCTATGGAGTCAGCTTCAAGGTAGCCAAAATCATTCTGGCCGCCCACATATATTCTCCCCATTTTATCAATCGCCAGAGAGCGAACGATTGTCTTGTTGGTGACCCCATCCAGTCTCCAGTTATTTCCATCAAATTCAAGAAAACCATAGTTATTTCCAAAGTACATGATCCCCCTCTGATCTTGTATAATTGACCAGTTTTGAGGAGAAGCCTTGTAGTCCTTATGACTATAATTTCTAATAAAAGGGATTCCCTTATTCTTTATTTGTGCAGTTAAAGAATGCCCGGCGAAAAGTAAAGAAATAAGAATGGTAAGGGCGAAAAGAACTTTTTTTACTAAGCTTAAATAAATTCTAAACATGTGATTAGCCTCTTCTGCTTTAGTAACTTTTGATATGACGATGTTTTTTTTATTTTAAACTTGCCGGTCGAACTTTCAATTTATAAAAAAAAATCAAAAAACGACGTATAAGTTCTTTTTTAAATAAAAAATTGGACTATTTTGATTAAAATATATGAAAAACAAGTGAAATTCTCTGGGAATCTACAACCTTCATTAACTATTTTTAATGAATAATTAAATTTTAAGAAGTTCAAACCACTTTTTTAATATCTTCCTCGACTTCAAAAATCACCTTCTCCCAATGTTCATAATATTCTTTGTCTTTGCCGTGCTTTTTAATGATTTTGCTGATTTTATTTTTAAAATTCCAGCAAGTATTCCTTCTCAATTCAAGTGTTTGTGAAATTTCATCAATTGTAAGATCGTCTCTTTCAGTGATTACCAGATGCAGAATGTAAAAAGCTTTCTCAATAGAAAATTTTATACCGTGAAATATGGTAAACGCGGTGGGTGATTCATTGTAGCCGCACCTTGTACATCGTCTGTCAAACTTTCCTTTACCGGAAATAAATTTAGCGTTTTCACATTTTTTGCAGATAAATCCATGTTTCCATTTTTCTTGTTCCAGATACCGGAAGCATGAAAGTTCATTTGGAAAAATCACCTTAAACTCGCTATAATTCATGTTTTTGTTGGCTGCCCTTGCCAGCATTTCCTCCTTTATTGTGTTCTTGAGTTTATAGTTGTCTTTGTCCAGGATGGAGTTCATCTTCTTAATTTCATCAGCTTGTTGCCGCAGCACTTCATTGACCTTTTGCAATTCCTGATTCTGGGTTTCAATGATTTGCTTTTGGTCGTTGATTTCGCGCGTTCTTTTGCTGACTTCCTTTTCAAGTTCCTTATTTACCTTGTCCTTTAGTTTTTGATTGATCTCATGTTGCTTAATAATTCTTTTCTGAGCACGGTCTTTAGTATTTTTTATGATTCTTACTTTGTCGGCCAGTGCAAAAGAAAGGAGCCACATTTCGCATCCAAAGCTCAAGTTTATGCTATAATGTACCACCACACTGGCAGGAATGAAACTTATATCCAGATTGATCAGGATCCTTGCGATAAATCCGAAAAAAAGGAAGCTATAGGCCAGAACAAAAAAACGGGCGGGTTTATAGCCTTTTATATAGCTTATAATTCCGCAGATACAGGCAAGAAATAATGGATAGATTTCGATCCACCGGTGCTCAAACAGCTTAGGATAAAAGAGAAGTGCAATTAAAAAAATGGCTGTTCTTACAATAAGCGTATAGTTTACAATTGTATCCAGGAGGGGATATCTTGATTTTAAGTGAAGGAAATTTTTAGTAAATATCAGCGCCCAGAAAATTAATGAAAACAAGAATATACCGTAAGCTTTCTGGTTCCATTCGGGATGATCAGGCCACAAATATTGGTAAGCAATTCCATCAAGGCACATGAAATAAAATCCTACACTTAATGCATACATGACATAGCTTACGTATTGGAACTCTTTAATTGCCAGGAACATTAAAAAATTATAAATGATTATAATTAAGATCATTCCATAAAATAAACCATACAGAAAATATTCATTTAATGCATAATAAATGAAATAATCCATGGATCTGAGTACTATAATGATGTTAATTTGATTGTGTGACTTTACTTTAAAAAAGTAGTCCTGCACCTCAGAGGTGTTATTGGGAATATCAATTTCAAAGTTTTTGTGAACGAAACGTCTTTCCATAAAAGGAAAGGAATCCCCCATTATTTTTTTTGTGTATCCCCCTTTTCCATCAGGGATGTAGGCTTCTATGTAATCTGTAGTTTGGTCAAAAAACTCCAGGATCCATTTTTTGTTAGAATCAGGATTGCCTTTTATTTTTATTCTTACCCAATAAGCCTTGCTGATATTTGAATTATGGGGAGCATATAATTTATTTACTTTAAATTTTTTATCCAGTAAGCCTTTTGATAATTGATCAATATTGTAATTGTCATCTTCAAGAATACTCACATTCTGAAAACTAAAAGTATATTCGGGGCAATCATCATCAATCTCTGTGATTTGTGCTGCAGACAGGGGATTTATAATTACCTCACTTAATAGAAAAACGAGTGTAAAGTATTTTAATAAACGCATAGTGTGTCTGAAATCTTTTAGGGACATTCAATTTAAGATTTTCCTGCAAAAAAGCAGAACATAAATTTTGAAAATATTAGCGGAAGTAATGAAGTATTCATAATGTGCTAATGTCTACGTTATAAATTCGTCTGAAAACAAACGAAAATACTGACAAGATTAGATGATAATGAATGATTTAAATAAAATAAGCGATAAACATGCAGGCCTATTTTACCCCATCACAAACCGCTGTCGCTGTTCTATAAATGTCATTTTTTTTAAGAGGAGCATTGTTTAGAAGAGATTTTTTCATTTTTTTAAATAAGATAAGGTGAATAGTCTTTTAATAAATTTATGATTACATCCCCTTGATTTTAAATTACCAAATTTAATTACGAATTTACTTCTATGATTCCGCGCTTCTTTTTATTGTTTTCAATATTTTGTCTGATTGTTTTAAAGGCTTGTGACACTAACAACTCATCCAATGCAGAGGTTAAAAAGTTCTGGAAAAGGTACGTTAAAGTGGTTAAATCTAAGGATTTTGAAGAATTAAAAGCAATCTCCCTACCCAAAATAGATTGCAGGAGCTGTCTTGACAATTCTGCCAAAGAAGATTCTGCTGTAACTAATTTTAAAATAAAAAACCCGGACAGTTGGTACGATCAACTCTATGGCGAATTGGTCTATATACCGATTGATAAGTTTATCGAGCAGGATTTTGACATTCTCTTTGATCAGGATTTATTGTCTAAAATAAAAAACTCTTCCAAGGTTATTTTCATCTCCAGAGAATTGGAAAAGAAAGAAGGACAACAGTATCTGACCGAATACATTGAGGGGGATAAAATTCCTATACTCCACGAGGCGCTAGTTACCACTGTTGATCCGTCGACTCAATATGAAGGAGAACAGGTCGTGATCCAATTTTTGGAAACCAATTTAGGGCTGCGGTTTTATGGATACACTACAATTCCCTAGTTAAAAAGGAGTAAAAGATTGAGTGCCTGATTTATTCAGACGCTTTTTCCATCTTTTCCTGCGCTTCTTCATGATCTTCACCTGAAGGAGTTGGAGCTTCTTGTCGTTCTTTTTCTTCAGGTACATAACAAAGCTTGACATAAATGGGAAAATGATCTGAACCGATATGATTCATTCTTTGGATCTTATTTGGAAATCAGGGGAATGAAATAAGTGATCTAAAGGCCATCTGAAAAGCGGGTATTTGGAATTATAGGTAGAAAACATTCCTCTTCCTACTCGCGGGTCTAGGAGTCCGCTAATTTTCTGAAAAAGATGGGTAGTGTGTGACCAAGCTACATCATTCAAATCGCCAGCTACAATCACAGGAGATTTCTCATTTTTAGAGTCCTTTGCTACCAAAATCAATTCGGCATCTCTGGGTAATGAACTATTGTTCTCATTGGGAGCTGGAGGTTTCGGATGAATACCATAGAAGAGTATTTTCTTCCCAGACTTTAATTCTATTTTGGTTTTAATGGAAGGAACATCGTTTTCTACCAAATAATTTATTTGGGAATCTGTAAGTTTTAATCTTGAATAAAGTAACATTCCATAGGTGTTTTCAAGAGGTATCTTTATTGTAAATAGATATTTTTTTTCCAAGGTATTTAATTGAGATTCCCACCATTTATTTGTTTCTACAGCAAGAATAACGTCAGGATCTGCTTTTTTAATTTCCTGGAAACACTGCTCACAAGAGCGATTTTCCATATAAATATTAGTAATCAGGACCCCTATTTCCCAGTCAGGACTTTTTTCTTTGTTCTTTAATACTTGGTGCTTATGTAAGGTTGTATATGGATAAATTCTAACGGTTTGAAAAAGGATGGTTGCAGAAAGTATTATCACAAAACCAATAAGGAATCCATTCCATTCTTCTATATAGATACTTAGGCCGATAGAGAGTATACCTAGCACCAGAATCTGCATTCGCGGAAAATCAAAAATCCTGATCCACCATACTTCTGATTTTATAAGAGATAAACTTGTAGATACTATACAAATAGAACCCAGAGCTATTGTAAGGATAGAAAATAACATTGGTGAATTTTTAATGGTAAAACGGACGCCATTTTGTTTTGTTAAAACCTTAATTTAAAAGTGCTCTGACGTGTGTTAGTGATTGCTAACTGATAAAGGACAATAAAGGAAAAGTGTTTGTTGACTGCGTAAAGGTGACAAAGCTAAATAGATTCAGTAATTTGAGACAAATTTGTCACAGAGTTCTGAGATTTAAGTAGAGGGCTTTCGTTTTTCTTCATCGGTGATTTTAAAAGATAAATGATCTATAAATAAATAAGATTCATCTGCCTACTCCACAACTTTAAAAAGCATCCCTTTTTCTACTTTATCGGTTAGTTTCATGCCATTCAATATGGCTAGTTCCTCCATTCTGTCTTCTTTTACATTTTGTTGACGAAGGGCTTGTGCCATTGTTCCTCCTTGCGAAACGCTCTTAATTCTGATTTTTTCTGGTTTTTTGTTAATCTTTTCCTGATCTGTTAACTGCGCAAAACTTTTCATTGTATTTTGAAAGGCATTAAAATAACCGTTAAAGTCAGCCGAAGAGGATACTCCAATCATTGTGTATATATTTCCGCCAAATTGAATGAGATAGATCAGTGTTCTGATGGCTTGTTGCTGTTGTTGCTGCTGAGAAATCTGGTCTGCTATCATCGCTATGGCTGGTAATCCATTCACTGTCTCTTGTTTCGATTCTACCAAAGTAAGCTGATATTTTTCCAGAACGGCTCTTCCTGCGTTTTCCAAAGAATTCCCTTTAGCCAGCTCCAGCAGCATCATGGCTTTACCATTTTTTTCTGCCATTTGAACTTGTTGAGGTGTATTTTGATAAGCCCAGCCTGATGGTATGGGAAACTGAAACTTTAAGACAGGATGATAAAAGACGTTGTTTTCAACGAAGCCTTGTTTAGGATCTTCACCATAAATTAAACCATCGATCATTCGAAGGTAACTGTCGCGGCCAACTTTAAGATTGGTTGCATCGGTTTTCTTTCTCCACTCTGCCGCCATTTTTGCTACTTTTTCTTCTCTTTCTGCAGGATCGGGATGAGTTGAAAGAAAAGCGGGAACCTCTGCGCCCCCTGCCTGTCCCTATTCTATCTAAAGTTTGAAAAAAATCTGCCATTTCCTGTGCATCATATCCAATCTTCGTTGAATATTCTACGCCCAATTTATCCGATTGTCGCTCATGGTCCCTGCCAAATTTTAGAAAAAGTAGCTGAACTCCTGATTGAGCAATATCAGCAAATTGGGCAAATTCAGGAGAAATTACCATGCCTACTACCAGCCCTACCTGAGCCAGCATGGACTGACTATATTGCTGTGCAGAGTGTCGCGCGGTGATATGGCCAATTTCATGTCCCAAAACTCCTGCAAATTCTGCTTCATTATTAAAATGTGCCATTATTCCCCTGGTGAAATAGACATAGCCTCCAGGAACAGCAAAAGCATTTACTACAGGGGAATCCACAATTTTAAACTCGTAGTCCAAGCCCTTTCTATGAGAAACCGCAACCATTTGTTCGCCTTTTTCCTTGATGAATTTTTGCAGGGTAGGGTCTTCATAAATTCCAAAGAAGTTTACAATATCTGGATCAGATTGTTTACCCATAGCTATTTCCTGACTTTTTGATAAAAGCATAAATTGATTTTTACCTGTTACAGGATTTTTGGAGCATGAGTTAAAAAGCAGCAGAACCAAAATAAAAAAATAGACTAAATATTGTTTTCTCATAGGTATATAATTTAGTTTTTAATGGTCATGACTTGTCCTGTTTTCGAGATGCAGTAAGACATTATTTTTCGTTCGGATGATATAAAATCAAGGGCTATTTTCAGCTTTACTTTTAACGGCTTTCCTCCTGATTCTGTTTTAGATAACTTTAAAAAGGCTATGGAAGCACCTTTCTTTTTTTTGAATATTTCAACTCTTGGTTTATCTTTTTAAAAGAATCCTTTATATTAGTTAAACCTATGACTACCCTTATGAAACCATTCCTGAAAAGCACAACCTCTTTGTATGTTCTTTTGTGTCTCACGCTATTGTTATTTCCAGGATTTAATGAAAAAGAGGATGATAGCATCTACAAAGGCGCCTGGCGTTTAGCAGATGGAAGCCATGAAACCCTGAAAATTATAACAAACAAACATTTTTCTTATGCCACTTATAATATAGAGAATAAGAAGTTTATAGCTGCAGGCGGAGGTACATGGACAGCGGATGGAAATACCTATACCGAAACGTTAGAGTATTATACCGAGGATTCTGCAAAGGTGGGGAGTAGTGTAGTATTCAATTCAAAGATTGAAGGTCAGGGATGGCAGGTTTCACTCAGTACGCCGGGTAGCTCGGTAAAACAAAGCTGGACGAAAGTAGACAAAAGTTCAAAATCGCCTTTGGCAGGGACTTGGCGAATAACGCAAAGAGTGACTCCCGAGGGTGAAAAAGTTACGATGCCGCGAAGATCCAGGAAAACCCTCAAATTTCTT
Organism: Cytophagales bacterium; assembly: GCA_035628645.1. Taxonomy (GTDB): domain Bacteria; phylum Bacteroidota; class Bacteroidia; order Cytophagales; family Cyclobacteriaceae; genus DASPJL01. The sequence continues at coordinate 65,417 of DASPJL010000075.1, forward strand.
TCAGATAACTATTTTCAATGGGCAGCTATAAATCCTGAAACGAAAGAGTTCTTTGGAACAGGAGGAGGCATCTATAATTTAAAAGACGGAAAATATACTGAACATATTAATTTCTTTTCAAGGGATTCGAGCAGGGTTGGCATGGACCTGACTTTTAATTATGAAGTAAACGGAGATGCTTGGCACCACACGGGAAAAAGCACAACCGGAAATAAAGTGGATGAAGTTTGGACAAAAGAAGATTAAAACACTATATTATTGCCTCACATTTTAATTATTAACTCAAAAGAACAATGGAAAAAACTGAAATGCAATCAATCCTGGAGTCAAAACAATTTAAAAAGCTGGTGACTGACAGATGGAAGGTTTCTATAATGTTTACTATAATCATGCTTTCAGTATATTTTGGATTTATTCTTTTGATAGCGTTTAAAAAAGAGCTGTTGGCATACAAAATCGGTGAACATTTAACCATAGGCCTTCCAATAGGTCTTGGAGTAATAATATTGGCATGGGTTTTAACCGGCTTATATGTAAGGTGGGCAAATACCAAATATGACCAGGAAGTTCAATCGATCAAAAGCCAAATAACCAACCTTAAATAATTCATGGAGCAAACACAATCATTTGTTACTACTTTGGGTCAGCCAAATGTAGTTTCTATTCTTATGTTTTTTCTTTTCGTTGCCATCACTTTATACATCACCTATTGGGCAGCCAAAAAAACAAAAACAACCTCTGAATTTTATGCTGCGGGAAGAAGCATTACAGGTTTTCAAAATGGATTGGCTTTATCAGGCGATTATATGAGTGCCGCTTCTTTTCTCGGTATTGCAGGAATGGTTGCCATGAGAGGGTATGATGGTTTAATTTATTCAATAGGTTTTCTGGTGGGATGGCCGCTTATTATGTTTTTAATTGCGGAGCCTTTAAGAAACCTGGGAAAATATACATTTGCAGATGTAGTTGCTTTCAGATTAAAACAAAAGCCTGTTAGAATAGCCTCTTCTGTCGGATCATTAATGACAATTACTTTTTATCTGATTGCTCAAATGGTAGGTGCAGGCAGTCTTGTTAAAACCTTGTTTGGATTGTCCTATGAGCTTGCAGTTATAATTGTAGGTGTGGTGATGATGGCATATGTTTTATTTGGCGGAATGCTTGCCACTACATGGGTTCAAATCATTAAAGCAGTATTGTTATTAGTAGGAGCTACTGTTTTAGTCGTATTAACTTTAAGCCAGTTTAACTTTAATCCTATTAATATTTTTAACGCTTCAGCCGAAAAATATTCTGACGCCATACTTTCTCCTGGTGGGTACATTTCCAATCCCTGGGACGCAATTTCTTTGGGCCTTGCGCTTATGCTGGGAACAGCAGGCTTACCTCATATTTTGATGCGATTTTATACGGTTCCGAATTCTAAAGAGGCACGTAAATCTGTTTTTGTGGCTACGGGATTTATAGGTTATTTCTATATCCTGACTTTTATTATAGGCTTTGGAGCAATGGTTTTAGTGGGACAGGACGTAATTGGTTCATTTGACAAAGGCGGGAACATGTCCGCACTGTTACTTTCGGAAACAGTCGGAGGACAGGTATTTCTTGGATTTATAGCGGCCGTGGCCTTTGCTACAATCCTTGCAGTGGTGGCGGGCTTAACACTCTCTGGCGCTTCAACACTTTCCCATGATTTGTATATCAACGTATTTAAAAATGGAAAATCAGATGAAGCAGGCGAGGTGAAAGTTGCTAAAAGGGCCACACTTGCTTTGGGAATTATAGCAATTTTGTTGGGATTGATATTTAAAGGGCAAAATGTGGCTTTTATGGTAGGACTTGCTTTTGCCATTGCTGCCAGCGCTAATTTCCCCTCCTTGATTTTATCCATTTTATGGAAAAAATTTACCACTAAAGGGGCGACGTCAAGTATTATTACCGGAACTGTTTTGGCTATAGCGTTGATTATTCTTAGTCCTACGGTTTGGGTGGATGTATTTGGATATGAGGAGGCTGTTTTTCCCTGGAAAAATCCCGCGCTTATTTCCCTCACCGCTTCATTTCTTGTAGGAATCGTAGTTTCCATGATGGACAAAGAGCCTTCAGCGGAAGAAAAGTTTGAGGATGAGAAGTTAAGAACCTATCTTGGAATCGGTGCAGAGTAAAAAATATTGAAAATCAATAGGATATGAAAAGAGAGAGTGATAAAGCAAAACCAATCGAAGATCAGGTTTAACTTTATTAACTCTTACTTTTTGTGGGAAACCAGATGAGGGAATAATTGTTTAGCCGCATCGTAGATGCAAGGTTCATGGGTTAGAAAATGGAACTTGCCATTAGAAAACCCATAAACCTTGTCCTGTGCGGTAATAACAATTTCCTTATTAGCTGTGTAAAGGAGGCTGATCCTTTCTTTTATAAATTCTATAAAATCGAAACTTTCTTTTTCGATATCCGAAAGCCCTTTTGTATATAATTTCATCTCTTGCTGAATAAAATTATTAGGAAGGCACTCGAGTACCTCTTCAAACTGAGGTTGAGTTAGTTTTATGTCATCAAAAGAAAGCATACCGGATAATACGATTTTTTCGAAAATAAGCACATCATATAATGGTAAACGGAAGGAAGTATTAGAAAATTTTAACAGAAATATTCTCTCACTTATGATAGGTCAAATTTAAAGGATTCGATTTTATCATTATTCTATTGCTCCTTCTGCTCTTTCGGCATTTTCAACAATATCACCTTCCTTAAATAAAATTTGCTTCATCACCGTTCTCCACTTTGCCTTCTTTCTCAATAAAAATTCAAGGTCTGTGCTAAAATGGATGAATTCTTCCTGTTGAGCATTTTGCATAATCGCTTTTGCTTCAGGATCCTGCTCGACGGAGATCCTTTGTTCATACCAATTAATTGCTTCGGCTTCTTCTATGACTGATTGAAGCATTCGTGCAAAAGTCCTTGTTTCCTGTGATAATTCGTGAGGAGGTTCGTGATATTGTTCAGATGCCATTTGTAGTGTTATTGAATATTGTTTTAATGACGAAAGAGCCTTCTTTACGTTTTATGAAGAAGGCTCTTTTTAAAATTAAGAGTATTATCTGCTTAAGGGTACTTTAAAACCTGCTGTCAAATAAAAGACTTGGTTTTTTGATTTTTGTCCATCAAATACATCCGCCAGCCCTGCATTATATCGGGCGTCTAAAAATATAGAGGATGCGGCTCCTAAAGCAAATCCAATACCTCCTCCGAAGTTTGCTCCAAAGTCAAGTCTTTTTTCATCGTCTCCTTCCTGGGCAAATGAAAAATTGTCTCCTTTTAGTTTACTGTTTAATAAGTAGGACACACTTGGTCCCAAATTAACATACGCTTTCACTACATCCGAACCGAAGCCTATTTTAACTAATACAGGCACTTCCAGATAGTTTAAGGTGTATTTAAAGTCCACTCCCGCTGGCTCTGCCGCCGCACCTTTCTGTACATATAGAACCTCCGGTTGTAAGGAAAGAAACTCATCAGGGGTTAGCGCAAAGTTAAATCCCAATCCTCCGGTAAAACCAATAAGTGATTTTTGACTATCAAAATCATCGTCAAAAGCAAGATTAGCTATAGTAATACCTGCTTTTGGTACAAGAGATACTTGTGCCATACTTATGGTTACTACAGAAAAAAATGTAAAGAATAATAAAATTGTCTTTTTCATAGCTATTTAGTTTTAGGTTTTTTCTTTCTTTCTATACTTAGATTTCACTTTAAATGTTTTCTTTGCACAATATCTGACGAGAATGAACTTTAGTAAAAAAGGTAAAAATGACTGTTCAACTTCTGATTTTGTCGATTATCACATTACTTTTGCAGTCATGTTTATTTGACCAGCTAAGTTGAAGTGACGGATAGATATAATTAAATGCGATAATCAGATCGATATCCGAATCAGAAGATGCATTAAAAAAAATATGAAAATGAACGATAAAAAGGAAGTAAGTAGGAAGTTACAAATGGACTTCTTTGAACCTCGAACCTCAAAACTCATAACCAAAACCCCTTCAAGAATGCAAAGCTTTTTATGGGTTGCAATTACTTCTCTTTTATTTTCTTATTCCATATCTGCGCAGTCGCTGGAAGAAAATAAGAGGAAGTTCAATAATGGAAAAGAGCTTTATAAATTGGGAAATTATTCCCTTGCCATGGAAGCTTTCAGACAAGTGGCATCTCAAAGGCCCGACAATCCTTTCTACCAATACGCTTCTTATCTTTATATGGCTTCAGCAGCCAAAGCTAACAGGTTGTCAGAAGCAATGATGATGGCAGCACAATTAGAAGATAAATATCCTGATTGGAACAAGCTTCACGAAGTAAGGTTTTTGGCAGCGGATATTTCCTTTAAGCAGAAAAAGTTTAAGGACGCCTTAAATTATTTGAATACCATCGATAGAGGGATTACCGAAAAAGAGAAAAAGGCAATGGTAGTTAATTACCTTAGTAAAGTATCTACAGTTGATTCGCTCAAACAAATTCACAAGTCTTTTCCTCAAAATAAATATGTAGGTGAAGTATTGGCAAACAGGCTAATGGGACAGACCTCATCTCCAAAAGACGAAGAATTATTAAGGAAACTTGTAAAAGATTTTAAGCTGGATACGGCGGCATTTGTTTCTTCCTATAAGTTTAAATCCGAGAAAAAGCAGTCCTATAATGTTGCTTTGCTGTTTCCATTTATGCTGGATGAATTGAATCCTGAAAACACCAACCGTTCTAATTTTTATGCTATAGACATGTACGAGGGGCTGAAGTTGGGAAACGAAGCCTTAGCAAAGCAAGGGATAAAAATTAACCTTATAACTTATGACGTCGGAAAGGATAATCAAGGTCTTGATTCAGTACTAGCTAAGCCTGAGTTAAAGAATATGGACCTAATAATAGGTCCACTTAGTAATTCTCCTCTTCCTGGGGTAAGTAGTTTTCTAGGTGACAATGCTATTTTTGCAGTGAATCCGGTGAGCAGCAATCCTCAAATCATCTCCAACAACCCGCTTTTGTATTTAAGCGAACCGGATTTTAGCATTCAGGGTAGGGCTGCCGCGAGGTATCTGAACAAGAATTTTAAGCCCAAGTCTGCTGCCATTTTTTATGGCGGTACCCCTAAAGACTCAATAATAGCGTTCAACTATCATCAGGTGCTTCTGGACAGCGGAGTAGAAATCAGGGCCTTTAAAAAAGTGGTTAAGGAGGATGTTTCTGTCTTAACTACTGTCCTATCAGATAGTTTAAACTACGATATTGAAAGTATATTTCTTAGCTCAGGCGACCAGACTGTAGCTGCCAATTTTATAAGTGAGATCGAGAAAAATGGATATAAAGTGCCAGTAATTGGCTCTCCTCAATGGCTTCAATATTCCTTTTTCAACATTGATCAGTTTAAACGGCTGAATGTTATCTTTATTTACCCTGGCTTCGTCGATTATTCTTTGCCTGCCGTTAATGATTTCAGGAAAAACTATCGAAAAGTAGTTCATCTAATTCCTTCTGAGTTTTCTTTTATAGGCTACGACGTGATCCAATATTTTGGAAAAGCTCTGTGGTTGTACGGAACGAATTTTCAAAAAAATATATCTGCGATAGGCTACATTCCGGGTATGACCACACCAGGTTATGATTTTAGTAAGGGAAACAGCAATAGTTTTGTTCCCCTGGTGAAATTTGAGGAAAATGATTTAAAAGTAATAAACATCCCGGTTAAATAATGAAGCATTCTACCAGTAGTGAACTTTTTGAGAGAGCAAAGCAGGTAATTCCCGGAGGAGTGAATTCTCCTGTGAGGGCATTCAAAGCTGTGGGAGGAAATCCAGTTTTTATTTCCTCAGCAAAAGGTCCTTATTTGTTTGATGAAGATGGCAATTCTTATATAGAATTAATCAATTCCTGGGGACCAATGATTCTTGGTCATGCACATGAAATCATAGAAGAAGAAGTTCGCAAAGCAATTTCAAAATCTTTCTCTTTTGGAGCGCCTACCCAAAGAGAAGTTGAAGTGGCAGAACTTATAACGGAAATGGTTCCTTCCATTGAGAAAGTAAGAATGGTGAATTCAGGAACAGAAGCTACCATGTCTGCTATCCGTTTGGCCAGGGGTTTTACAGGAAGAAACAAAATAGTAAAGTTTGAAGGATGTTATCATGGGCATGGAGATTCTTTTCTGATTTCCGCAGGCAGTGGCGCTATTACCATGGGATTTCCTGATAGTCCGGGAGTAACCCAGGGTGTGGCGCTTGATACGCTTACTGCACCCTATAATGATCTTAATGCTGTTCAACTTTTAGTAGATGCCAACCCTGACCAGATTGCTGCTATTATTCTGGAACCTGTAGTCGGAAATATGGGTTGTGTGTTACCTCAGGAAGGTTTTCTGGAAGGCCTCAGAAAGCTATGCGATAAGAATAATATTCTCTTGATCTTTGATGAGGTAATGACAGGATTTAGGTTAGCCAAAGGTGGCGCACAGGAGCTTTTCAATATTATGCCTGACATTACCACTTTAGGAAAAATAATTGGTGGAGGAATGCCGGTAGGCGCTTATGGCGGAAGAAAAGAATTGATGGATCACATCTCCCCGGCTGGCCCAATTTATCAGGCAGGAACTTTGTCTGGTAACCCAATAGCAATGGCTGCGGGGCTTGCCATGCTCACTTATTTAAATGAACATGGCGACGTTTATCAGCAGTTGGAAAAATCTACCGGAGCAATTGTTGCCGGAATAAGGGGAAATCTGCAAAAGCTGGGCTTGAATTATACCATAAACCATATTGGTTCCATGTTCAGTTTATTTTTTACAGATAAGCCGGTTTCCAACCTTGCAGATGCTAAAACTTCTGATACAAAGCTTTTCGGTAGTTATTTTCAATCCATGTTGAATAAAGGAATCTACCTTGCGCCTTCTCAGTACGAAACATTGTTCGTTTCTACAGCTTTAACTAATGAGCATATTGATAAAATAGTTAAAGCCAATTTTGAGTCTTTACAGGAAGTTGTTCCTATCACAAGGTAGAGAAAGCTTATTAATAAAAATATCAGCCATCCTTCGATATACGAAAAGTTGAGTAAGAGCCCCACTGTGGCTTCTGACTTGATTTCTTTAAATCGTTCATTTTCATAGGCGGTATAGAAATTCATAAAAGCTCCAGTGTCCTTAGTGAAAACCTCGGTGTAACTCTGTGGTTAATTTTCATACCTTTTGATAGATCAGAGGTTCAGATTAGGTCTAATTTTCATAGCTTTGCTGTCGATTTTTAAAACTTATTAAATTAGATGATTCTTTCCGATCGCCAAATCCTTCAAGAAATAGAATTAGGAACCATTAAACTAGAGCCATTTCGAAAAGAATGCTTGGGAACCAATTCTTATGATGTGCATCTGGGAAAATATATTGCTACCTATAAAGATGAAATTCTGGATGCCCGTAAACATAATCAAATTGAAATTGCTGAGATAGGAGAGGAGGGATTTGTATTGTACCCTGATAAGCTTTATTTGGGGGCTACATTTGAATACACCGAAACACACGCCCACGTACCCTTTCTTGAAGGAAAATCCAGTGTGGGCAGACTAGGGATTGATATTCATGCCACAGCAGGAAAAGGAGATGTAGGCTTTTGCAATCATTGGACATTGGAGATTTCTGTAAAGCAGCCGGTTAGGATATACTTTGGAATGCCCATCGGTCAGTTAATATATTTTAAGGTTGACGGAGGAATTGAAAATTTCTACAATACCAAGAAAAGCGCTAAATACAACCAAGTGACGGATAAGCCGGTTGAGTCAATGATGTGGAAGAATAACTGGTAGAGAAGAAGAAATGACGATTGTAAATGACTGATTAGGTGAAGAGATATCAAGTGCACGTAAATAATAATTGCAAGGCATAGTGCACATTTGAGAGGTTATCGTCAAAGAAGATTTTTCAGATTTTATATAAAAACAAAAGCCGGCATAAACCGGCTTTCATTTTTTTCAGGCTTATTTATTTTCTGTCCTTTATATCAATATATTTCTGATCAACGTTGCCTGTATAAACTTGTCTAGGGCGGCCTATCGGTTCTCCGGTCTCTCTCATTTCTTTCCACTGAGCAATCCAGCCCGGCAGACGACCTAATGCGAACATTACGGTGAACATAGTGGTAGGAATTCCTAAAGCTCTATAAATAATTCCGGAGTAGAAATCTACGTTTGGATATAATTTCCTTTGAACAAAATAATCATCTTTTAAAGCAGCTTCTTCCAGACCTTTGGCAATATCAAGGATCGGGTCATTTACACCAAGTTTGCTTAGTACAGAATCTGCCGCCTTTTTAATTATTTTGGCCCGGGGATCGAAGTTTTTGTATACCCGATGTCCAAATCCCATTAACCTGAAAGGATCGTTCTTGTCTTTTGCCTTATCCAGGTACTTGTTCACATTTCCTCCGTCTGCCTTAATAGCTTCCAGCATTTCAATTACGGCCTGATTAGCGCCACCGTGAAGTGGACCCCAAAGGGCATTAATTCCTGCTGATATGGAAGAAAACAAACTTGCCTGGCTTGAACCTACTATTCTTACTGTGGAAGTTGAGCAATTTTGCTCATGGTCAGCATGCAAAATAAGTAATTTATCAATTGCATCTACCACTACAGGATCTACCTCATAGTCTTCCACCGGCAAAGCGAACATCATGTATAAGAAGTTTGAGCAATAATCCAGGCTGTTTTTAGGGTAATTTAACGGTTGTCCTTTTGAATTTTTATAGCACCATGCAGCAATGGTGGGCATTTTAGCCATTAATCGTTTTATTGTTAAATCTACAGACTGGGCTTCAAAATTGGAGTCAAGTACTTCGGGATAAAACGCAGTTAGCGCGCACACCATTGAAGAAAGTACGCCCATTGGATGCGCGTTCACAGGAAAACCATCATAGATTTTCCTCATGTTTTCGTTTATCAGGCTGTGTACTTTTATATCTCCCGTAAAACTGTCCAACTCCTGTTGAGTAGGCAGATGACCATATATAAGCAGATAGGATACTTCCAGAAAAGAAGATTTTTCTGCCAGATCTTCAATGGAATAACCTCTGTATTTTAATATCCCTCTTTCACCATCCAAAAAAGTTATTGCGCTTGTAGTAGAGCCCGTATTTTTATACCCAATATCCAAAGTTGTATGGCCGGTGTCGCTTCTTAAAGAACTGATATCAATTGCTTTTTCCTGTTCCGTACCTTCTATTATTGGATATTTGAATGTTTTTCCATCAATTGTTAGCTCTGCAAATTTTGACATATTGAAGACTTTTCTGTTATTGAATTTTAAGTTATTTTCCTTGGTGTAAATATAAAGCCAAACGCTTTTATATTTAAGATTTACTTAATAATTGCTGCTAAACTAAGTGCTAAATTCAGATATTCAAAGTTTGTTTTAAAAATTAAATTAAAGTTATATTCTATGGCCAGCGATATTAAATCAAGAAATCTAGTGACTGACAGTTTTCAAAAGGCTAATTCCTGATACAAAAAATATAAATCCAAGGATAGCAAAAATCCATGGGTTTTGTCTGGTGATTTCTTCACCGAAAATTCCGAATAATCCTATCACCAAACCTGCTATTCCTACTACCAATAAAATAGTACCTGAGACTGCTTTTACCTTCATTCTTTTTGCGTTTTGCTAATGCTGCAATGCCTTGTTGTAGAAAAATAATTTCAACAAGCATAAACCTCATTTTCTTTTAAGTAGTAAAAACGGCGCTTTATCGGATAGGTTAATAGCAAAAGCTATTTCTTTAAAAACTTTTCAGATTTATTGGAATAGTTGATATAGTAGATGCCTGGATTCAGATGAGAAATTTGAATTTCATTGCTTCTGCCATCTTTGATTTTGTTGCCATCCGCATCAATGATTTCATAAGGACTTTCTTTGGAAAGCAAAATCTTGTTCGAGCTTGTAAGCAAAAAAGTTATGGCTTCGCCTTCTGATTCGTGGGAAATATTAGAAGATATGTATACTTTCTCTTCCGGTGACATATATTTTACCCTAAATTTATTTGTGCCTGCAGAGAAATAGCTCTCCAGATTCTGATGGTATTTGGTAGTTTCAATATTTACAGGAGTAGTGGCTATTGGCTTCCAAAAATTATCTGTGTATTTTTCTATAATAAACCTTCCTGCAATTACTGACTCCTTTAAGCTCCAGTAGATAGCATTATTTTGAATGGTCACGGGATTAAAAGTATAGTGCTGACCAGGTTTTTGAAGAACAAATGCGTTGACAATTTTTGGAGCGCAGTCATTTTTATAGGTTATCTTAATCTCAACTTCAGCACCTTTTTGAAGATGGGATAAATTAATGGTAAATGCGCTGTGTTTGATTTCCGAAAGAACTCTAATGTCATTGACAAAAACTTCATCCGTGCAAAATTGTTTTTTATCCGGACTAAAGGGGTTTTGTACATATAGATTTTTGCCCTGGTATACTCCGGATACAAAAATTTCTCCTCCAAATACACTATTAATAAGTCCTAAAAAAGCGAACGCTAGAATTAAAGTCTTCATTTTGCCTATTGTTTTTACACCTGCGTAACAAATAGCTAGGACAAATATGAATATAAAATATCGTTTTTACAACAATTTATTACATGTGTTTTTATTCGAACCTCAAAGACTCAATTGGATCAAGTTTAGATGCTTTATAAGCAGGGTAATAACCGGAAATTAAGCCTACAACTATACAAATTATTAATCCAACCATCATCCAAAACCATGGAAAGACAAAAGTACTTACACTTAAAATTGCTGCCAAAACATTACCTACTAAAATCCCTAAAACTACTCCTGCCATTCCACCTATCTGACAGATAACAATAGCTTCCAGTAAAAATTGCTGGCGAATTCTTTTTTTGGTTGCACCCAAAGCCTTTCTCACGCCAATTTCTTTTGTACGTTCGGTAACCGATACCATCATGATGTTCATTAAACCAATAGAAGCGCCAAGGAGCGTGACAAACCCGAACACAAATCCTCCGATTTTAAGATATCCAGTTACCTCATTTAAGGAATCCGCTACTGATTCACTTCTGGCAATTTCAAATGATTCTTCTTTGCCTATTCTATCTTGTCTGATGGAACGCATAAGTCCTCTCGCTTCACTCATGGCATGTTCCATTTCCAATGGGTTGCTTATCGAGACAGTAATCTCATATCTCAATTCTCTGTCTTGTCCCAACCGGTTTGCAGCTATTAAAGGAATAAAAATAGAGCGGTCGGAACCGCCTCCGCCAAAAGAACTTCCTTCCTCTTTTAATACCCCTACAATCCTGAATTTTTTCCCCATGAAGCCGATGTCTTCGTTCAGGGGATTTTTCTTTTCATAAAGATTTTTTACAATTTCGGATCCTATTACAGCTACATTGGAGCCGTATTTTAATTCGATATTTGAAAAGCTTCGTCCAGAAGAAAGGTCATAACCCTTCATAGTAAAGTAATTCTCATTGATTCCCATAATCCTGACATTGGGGTTCGTCATTTTAGACATATACTTTACCTCCGCGTTATTGGTGACATTAGTGGATAAGGAAACCAGCCCGTCATAGGAATATAAATCTTTAAATTTGACAGCATCTTTGTATTTAATTGGCGGATAGACTTTTCTTTGCCTTCCTTCGCGTCGCCCTCCCCATCCTTCGCCCATTGCTTTGATATCGAATGAGTTAGCCCCAAGGCTTGAAAGATTGGTGTTTATTTCACTTTGAAGACCGTCAATGGCTGTAAGAATTCCGACTAAACAAGTAATACCGACAGCAATAATTGCAGCCGTTAAGATGGTTCTTAATAGATTCGATCGTATTGAATTCAGCGCTTCTTTCAGGTTTTCGGTGAAATTCATAAATTTAAAAGTATAATAAAATCACAAGCCTCGTTATAAAGAGTGTGGGTATTTGTTTTAAGGCTTTTAAAATTAAGTAAATGAGATATGTTTTAATAGTTATTATTTTACTGTCGGTCAAAATCGGGGCTTTTGCTTCTTATATTGTAATACCAATGGATGAGAAGCAGAGCAATCATTTAAAAGCCTATGGAATTTCCTATTGGATTTTGGAAAGTGAAACTGAGGTGGATTGGCTTCTTAATTTCAGAGGAGGAAGCTTTGGGATACGGCACTCTACAAAATTTGAAAATGAATGTGTGATTCGGGGGGTGAGTTATGAAGTAATCTCTGATGCTGCTTACGCTCAGATTATCAATGAAATTGCAAATCCTGATGTGAATATGGACCTGATGAAGTTGGAAAAAGCGCCAAAAATTGCGGTATATTCCCCTAAGTCGAAACAACCATGGGATGATGCAGTTACTATGGTGTTGACCTATGCCGAAATTCCCTATACTATTGTTTTTGATGATGAGGTTTTGGGTGGAGAATTGCCTAAATACGATTGGCTTCACCTTCATCATGAGGATTTTACAGGGCAATATGGTAAGTTTTATGGTACAAACCGGTATTCGGCCTGGTATATTGAACAGCAGATGGAGTCTGAGCAGATGGCAAAAAAACATGGTTTCGCTAAGGTATCTCAACTTAAGCTGGCAGTTGTAAAAAAGATCACAGAGTTCTGTGCTGGAGGTGGCTTTATGTTTGCCATGTGTTCTGCAACAGATACCTATGATATTGCTCTGGCTGCGGAAGGACTGGATATTTGTGAATCGATGTATGATGGGGATCCTGCTGACCCCAATGCACAAAGCAAGCTTAATTATAACAATACTTTTGCTTTTAAGAATTTTAAGCTGGAAAGAGATCCCTTGGTCTACGAATATTCGAATATTGATAACGATCCTCACAAAGGCGAACGAGGAAATTTGAACGAAAGAAACGATTATTTTACCATATTTACTTTCTCCGCAAAATGGGATCCGGTGCCTACTATGCTTACACAAAACCATGAGAAAGTAATCAAAGGATTTATGGGACAGACTACAGGTTTTAAATCAGGTCTGGTCAAAGCTGAAACTACCGTTATGGGCGAAACAAAATCCATAGGGGAAGTAAGGTATCTTCATGGAACTTTTGGCAAGGGAACATGGACATTTTATGGTGGACATGATCCTGAAGATTACCAACATATGGTAGGAGAGGAGCCAACGGATTTGAACCTTTATCCGAATTCCCCTGGCTACCGGTTGATATTAAATAATATTTTATTTCCTGCTGCAAAGAAGAAAAAGCAGAAGACTTGATATGGGAAGTGCCAAAAGATTTGACAACTTTTTAAAAGTTGTCAAATCTTTCAATTCTCTATCCGGCCATCCAATAAATTAATAATCCTGTTGCCATAAGCAGCATTTTTTTCCGAATGCGTCACTTGTATAATGGTTACTCCATCTTCTTTGTTGAGCTTAGAAAACAGTTCCATAATTTCTTCTCCTTGTTTGGAATTTAGATTTCCTGTAGGCTCATCGGCAAGGATCAGTTTAGGTTTTCCAACCAAGGCCCTGGCAATACCAACCACTTGTTGCTGGCCGCCTGAAAGTTGGGCAGGGAATAAATCTTTTTTACCTACTATTTGAAATCTGTCAAGCATGTCCGATACAATGGCTTTTCTTTCAGAGCCTTTAATGTCTTTATAGATTAAAGGTGTCTCAATGTTTTCATAAACGGTGAGTTCATCAATCAGGTGATAAGCTTGAAATACAAAACCAATATGTTCTTTATACAATTGGGTTCGCTGTTTTTCCTTTAGTTTGTGAACAGGCTGTTCTTGAAAGAAATATTCTCCTTCCGAAGGTTCATCCAACATTCCGATAATATTGAGCAGGGTAGATTTTCCTGAGCCTGATGGTCCCATGATAGAGACAAATTCTCCCTGATTAATGGTTAGACTAATGTCTTTCAGAATGAAAGTACGGTTGGAAGAAGAATTTACCCACTTGGTAATATTTTGCAATTGGATCATATATTGTTGTTAGTTAGAAGATATCAGCTTTCAGCTATTCGCCATCAGTAAATAAAATAAGAGTATGTTTTTTTAATTTATAATCAAGATTTAACATTAATGAATTTCAATCTATTCTTCCCTCAATCCCTTCACAGGACTAGCATTGGCTACCGGAAGAATTTGTGAAATGATGGTAAATACTCCGATAGTAAAAAGGAAGAAGAAACACAATAATAGATTTTCTACCCTTAAAGTAATCCGGTTATAAAAATTTTGAAGAAAAATATAGGTCAGTAAATAACCTATAGGAAGGGAAATGACTCCCGCGATTAATAAAAGTTTAGTAAATCCATTAGAAATCAGTGTGATAATTTGAGAAATGTTTGCCCCTACGATCTTTCTGATTTCAATCTCTTTTCTACGGGTTTCTACTGTATAAACAACCAAACCCAAAAGACCTAGGACAGCGATTGTTATAGCAATAAAGGCAAGGTATCCAAGAAAGGAGTATGCTGATTTTTGATTGCCCAATTCCTTAATTCGGTCCTCCAACCAGAAATAAGAAAAGCTTTGTTTTGGCACCGCCTTTTTCCAGGCTTTTTCCAGTTGTTCGGCAAAGCCAGCCCTGTCATTTGTTTGGACAGAAACATTCATAAAGTTATAAGCATCCTTTTTACTTTTCAGCACCAGTGGAGTAACCGGATTTCCAACGTTATGAAAGTAAAAGTCCTTAACAATGCCTTTAACCACAACCTGAGTGGTGTCGTACCAGATGGTTTTACCTACAGCTTCCTGACTGGTCTTGAATCCCAAGGCTTTTACTGATTTTTCATTTAGAAGAACATACTTTTCCTCATTTTCCAGGTCGTCTAGATTGTTGCCTGCCACAATCTGGAGGTTCATAACCGGAACAGTATTTTCGTCTATATAATAGAAGCTTGCTTTCCATCCTGATTTTGTTTCCATTGCGCCTATATTCACATTGCCTGTTTCATGTCTGCCAAAGTTGGTTGAGGTAAAGGAGATGTTTCCGACTCCGCTTACATGAGCAATTTCATTTCGAAGGATATCTTTATCAACCCCTTCCAAGGGAATGGAAACAATGTTTCCCTTTCTAAAACCCGGATCTATGGTTTCCATGTAGGAAAATTGTTGGTAGAAAGATGTTAAAAACATGATGATGACCAGGGAAAGGCTAAACTGAAATACAATCAGGATTTTTCGAAGGGTGATGTTTCCAAATATTTTTTTGGTGGAAACATTCTTCAATACATTTACAGGTTTGAAAGAGGACAATACCCAGGCGGGTAAACTTCCTGCAATCGCACCCGTTGCTAGCGCAAACACTAAGAACCAGAGTAAAACTTCTACACTTAATTTATTTTGAAAGCCCTCACCTTCACTCCAATTTTGAATTACTGAAAATAAAAAGAGACCAAGAATTAAGGAGCAAAAAGTAACAATAACCGCTTCAGTGATGTATTGAAGAAATACCTGATAGCGTTGCGCTCCCGCCACTTTTCTTATCCCCACTTCTTTTGACCTTGTCAGCGCTTTTCCAAGTGTGAGGTTTGTATAATTGAAACACGCCGAGAGCAGAATGATCATTCCAATTCCTACTTCTGCCCAAAATTTACTCCAGACGGTGCCTTTGCCAATATTGTTTCTTAACCTGTCTGTACCGGGAGTGATCTTGTCTAGTCTTTGGGCTGAAAAAGTAAACGTTTCATCATTGCTAAGCTTATTTACCTTATGATCAACGGATGCTAAAAGCCTGTTTAAGTCTTTTTCGCCAACACCCTCTTTTACTAAAACATAAGTGTAGGCATCATAAAAAGAGAACCAATTATGAAATTTATTCCCCAGACTTCCATTTTTCTCCAAAAGCGGTACACTTGCCAGCGAAGCATAAGCCTCAAAATCGATATGGGAATTACCCGGCAATTCATCCAAAACACCTGACACGATAAAGCTTCCCATTTCATTAAAGTCAATTACTTTTCCAATAGGATCTTCGGCACCAAAGTATTTTTCTGCTGTTTTTTTGCTCAGGATGAGTTGGTTTGCTCCTTTTAAGGCAGTGTTTTTATCTCCGCTTTCAAGCGTAAACCCGAAAACTTCAAAAAAGGAAGGTTCTGTGAAAGCGCCATTTACTGTAATTGATTTTTCATTATAACTGCCTTTGCCATGAAAAGAAGGATATATGGTCACTCCATTTGCAATCAGATCTTCATTTGCAGTTAATTCTCCTTTCATTGGCAATGGAGAACTGGCCAGAAAAAAAGAGTTACCTTCTTTATTTTTGGTTTCAGTGATTATTCGGTAGGTGTTTTCAGGCTGTGGATGAAAAGTATCAAAGCTTAGGTGCTCTTTTACATTGATTATTACCATCAGACAAACCGAAATACTCAATCCCAATCCAAAGATATTGATAAAGGAAAAGAGCTTGTTTTTCAACAAACTTCGGAAAGCGATTTTGAGGTAGTTCTTTAGCATAGGTTTTTAGCTTTTGGCAATCAGCTATCTGTTTACTTTCTATTCAGATTGAAATACGATATTCAAGCACTGTGCCTTGAGTATAATAAATTGATTTAGAATAATTTAAATTTTAAGAGCATTTGTTGGCTGTTCGGAAAAAATAGTAAAGTGTTCAATATCGTACAATAATTTTAGATCTAAAATTACTTGGGGAATGCAAGTATTAATTGGCTAGCCCTTCATAAAGAGCTAAAGCCCTGATCTTTTAAGGGATATTGTTGTTTTTCCGTCCTAAAATACGGGGCAATTCAAAGAAAAAAAAATAGTTCCAAATTGAACGACACTTAGTCATGACGACAAGAAAAAGCCTGTAAACATCGATGTTGCTTACAGGCTTAAATTTTATGTCTATGATCTTTTATCTCATGTCTTATGTCCTAATTAATGTTTACTAATTTCTCCTGACCCTATTATCCCGTCTTTCTTAACCTGGGCATTTCCCTTGTAATTGATGTTGCCCGATCCGGCTATACTTCCTTCCAGAGATTCATTCGCATAAACTTCCACATCACCTGACCCTGTAATGGAAACTTCACAAACGTCGCTTTTAACTCCATACGCTGATATATTTCCTGAACCTGCCACATTTGCTTCCTGCTTTTGAGTTGTTCCTGATGAAACCGTGATGTTACCTGATCCGGCTAAATTCATTTCAAAATCCGTGGCTTCTACTGATTCAAGTTTACAGTTGCCGCTTCCGCTGGCGTTAAGTTCCACTTCCTGCCCCTTTAGATTTCCTTCCAATGAAAGATTACCGGATCCGCTGGTGTTTATCGTAAAATCTTCTGCCTCCAAATCAGATTTGCCATATAAGTTGCCGGAACCAGCCCGATCAATTTGATCCAGACTTTTATAGGTAATATAAACTTTGGCATTCATTATTTTGTAATTCCCCTTCTCCTGGTATACTTTGAGTGTATTGCCATCAATTTCAGTTATGATCTTTTCAGGATCTACATTTCCCGGGTCCACTTTTACCGATTCTTTATCTCCTTTTTCAAGATAAACATCAAAGGCGCCTGCTACCTGAATTTTATCGAAAGAGGAAACATTCCGTGTTTCAGACTGTGCAAATAGAGCAGCAGAAAAAAGGAGCAGTGCAAAAAATAAGGTGGTGATTCTTAAAGTTTTCATGTGTGTATAATTTGTTTTTTAGTTGTCACATGGAATTCGCATAGTATTTATCCTCGTTCTAGCGAGTCTTCGACTCATGCTCATTTCATATGTGTAATGGGTTGAGGTGTTATTAACTTGGGTAAGATGATTTTGGTTAGTAAAAGGTTGCTTGAGTATATTTTTATTTCAGTTTCTAGAAGCCAAAAGTTTTCCTGAATCCATCTGTTTTGATGATCTTTTCGTGCCTGCCATAATCGAGCGCTCCCTTAAACTGAGTGGAAAAAGAGTGGAGGAAGAGTGGAGAAGAACGGTATGCTGCTTCCTGTAACCCTTCCTGAAATAAGTTTACCGATGTTAGACTTAATACTGAAAATTATTTCCAACTGGAGAAGATAAAAGTAAGAAGCGGGAAGAGCGGTCGAATAATAATAATTTCAAAAAAAAAATCACTACGCAGATTGGCTGCGATGTAGCCGATTATTTTTGAAAAATATTTTAACACCGAAACTCCATTTCGGTGTCGACAAATAATTTTGTTCAACTTTTACTTTTAATAAAAAGAAATGGCACAAGTCAGAAACAACACTTTTATAGATGGAATAAGCGGAAAAGTAGGGAGAGACCTGGTTTTTAAAACCTGGAACGGGAAAACCTTTGTGTATCTAAAAGCAAAGAAACCAAAAACTCAAAGCCCTAAACAAAAGGAAAACAGAGGTAAGTTTAAAAAGGCCACCTGGTTTGCAAAGATGATGATGGAAGATCCGGTAAAGAAGGCCGAGTATTGGGAAAAAGCAAAGAAGTTAAAATTGCCAA
>DASPJL010000076.1:0-3636 GCA_035628645.1 Cytophagales bacterium
TGAATCAATACTTTATCGCCCTTTTGTACTTTTGCGTGTGTTACAAGCGCCTGCCATGCGGTTAAAGCAGCAAGGGTGGCAGCGGCAGCTTCATCATGGGAAATATTGGCGGGCTTCAAAGCCAGGTGGCTTACCGGCGCAGCAATGTATTCAGCATAAGCTTTTCCATGTCCTGAAAAATTTATCATCCCGAAAACATCCTCTCCTTTTCGGAATTCCGTAACGTCTTCACCTGTTGCTTCTATGGTTCCTGAAATATCCCACCCTAATACAAATGTATCTTCGCCATTCTTTGGCTCAAGAATATTCAACAACGCCTGGTTGCTTTGTCTTACAAAAGCATCTACAGGATTGATGGATATCGCCTTAACTTTTACTAAAACTTCATGCGGCTGAATGGTTGGAACGGCAATTTCGGCATAGGCCAAATTTTCAATGCCTCCGTTTTCTTTTAATGTGAATGCTTTCATTTTTTGTATCGTTTTAAAATTGTTGTGATACAAATCTCAGAAAACTTACTATTTATATTCTTGTAAAATTTTGGGTTAATAAAGTAGATTTACAGGTATGCAGGTACAAAACTTATTTCAACCCTTTGAGATTGAATTCAAGGTAGTGAACGAATGCCCCATAAAACCCCATAAACACACCTTTTTCGAGTTGGTTTATATTATGAATGGCGAAGGCATTTATCATATCAATAAGAACAAATTCAATTACTCTTCCCAAAACCTCTTTTTGATGATGCCTATGGAGGATCATTATACAGAGGTAAAAAGCACTACTTCTTTTTTATTTATCCGCTTTAATGACATTTACCTTAAAGCCCAAAAGGCAAGGGACCAGCACAGCAATCTTGGCGATTGGATCCAGAAACTGGAATACATTTTTCAGAACAGCAATCACCAGCAAGGCTGCATTATCCGTAATGTTCACGATAAGCCTTTGGTGCATGCTTTAACGGAAGCCATTATACAGGAATATGTTAATCAGCAGACCTTGCATAAGGAGTTGGTGCAGCAATTGATCAATACACTTATCACTTTGGTGGCAAGGAATATTTCCCTGCACATCTCTGATAAAACAAAGGTCAACCATAACATTTCCCTGGACATTATTCATTACATACACCAGAATATTTACAACCCGGAAAAATTAAAGGCGGAAAACATAGCTTCTCATTTCAATATCTCCCTTAATTATATAAGCGAATATTTTAAAAAACACACCAATGAGAACCTTCAACAATACATCATTAATTATAAGCTTTCCCTGGTAGAAGTCAGGCTAAAACATAGTGACCTGCGGCTAAATGAAATTGCTTATGAATTCGGATTTACCGACGAAAGCCATCTGACAAAAACTTTCAAAAAGTATAAAGGCTTAAGCCCCAATGAATATAGAAAAGGAATGCTTGCTATGGCATAACTTATCTTATACTATTATAAGAATTTCAATCCTCATAATGAATGAATAAAGAAAGGTATATCAGAAATAAATGGTGTAAAATGTGGGTAGACGAGGATATATTGTATATCACTTATTTCAAAAATACAATTATTGATTTGGCTGCTGCCGAGAAAGTATTGGAAGACAGGTTGTCAATTTCAGAGGGGAAATCGTATTTGATCCAGGGGGATTGCAGAGGAGTGAAATATTGGACAAGGCAAGCAAGGGAATTTCAAAGCACAGAACAAAATAATCGTCTTGTAAAAGCTGGAACTGTTATTTACACTGAACATTATGTATTAAATGTGATATGCAACTTCTTTTTAAAATTTAATAAACTTTGGGTGCCCACTAAATTTTTCTGCAACGAAAAGGAGGCGCTGGAATGGTTGGAAAAGTATAGATAATTTACAAAGCTCTGATTATAGGTAAAATAAAAAACCTGAGGATTTTTCAATCACCCAGGTTTGGAATAGACTCCTAATAACACGTTTTTTAGCTCATTCCCTTAAGATAACACAAGCAGGAATGATAATTGATTTTCTCTTCATATATAAATAGTTTTATTAATCGCTCTTATTCTTTTCAAAATACTCGAGTTAAATAAGGAGAAATATTCTTTTTCCTCTGCAAATATGTGTGAATAAATAAAATAAAGAAATACCCATAAATGGGTATTTTTATGTTATTTATCGAATAAATTATATTTACTTTCAAACTAGCTTTTCTCCCTTATCGTTTTGAAAGAGAAATGTATCATTGGAAGGAGCTTTCAAAAGCCAATAGTATGAGGTTACTCGTCTAAACAATGAGCAGCTTAATATCCATAGAATTGTTATGCTTTAAATAACACATTAGCATATCAGCACATTCTCAAATTAACACATTATCACATTTTTACAGGCATCATAACTTTTCCCCGCAATATTTACAAAACACTGCATCAATTTCGTGCCCTTCCCTACCACAGTTCAAACAGGCTACGTTATTTAGCTTTTTATTGAACTTAATATTCGTGAACTCTGCGGTTACAATACCTGTGGGCACTGCAATAATTCCATATCCCAATACCATTATTACGCTGGCTAATGCCTGGCCTAGTATAGTTTGCGGCGCTATGTCTCCGTATCCAACAGTAGTCAAAGTAACAATTGCCCAATATATGCTCACCGGTATACTTGTAAAACCTGCCTCCGAAGATTCTATAAGGTACATTACGCTTCCCATAATAGTAACGGAACTGACCACCACTACCAGGAACACAATAATTTTATGCCGGCTTGCTCTTAAAGCCGCTGCAAGTACGTCGGCTTCCCCTACAAATCTTGCTAACTTAAGAATTCTGAAAATTCTTATTAATCGTATTGTTCGAACTACAAGTAAGGCTTGTGCACCAACAAATACAATACTCAAATAGGTAGGAAGTATAGATAACAGGTCTATGAAACCTAAAAAACTGGTTATGTAATACTTGGGCTGCCTCAGTGATAAAACCCGGGCTATGTATTCAAGAGTAAATAAAATAGTAAAAAACCATTCTAATGAACGCAATAGAGGACCATATTCACTGGCAACAGATGCGACGCTTTCCATCATTACCACCGCTACACTTAAAAGAATGGCGATAAGGAGGCCGATATCAAAAAGTTTACCTGAAGGGGTATTGGACTCGAAAATTATTTCGTGCATTTTCTCCCTCCACGGTGAAAGGGCTTTCTCCTTTTTATGGTCATTTTTCATGTGTATATAATTTGTTTTTTTGTGGCCACATGGAATACGCCATTAGATATTCATCCTCGTTTGGTGATTTCCAATCATGGCTATTTCATATTGGATTATAAGTATTGAGTTAAAGTAGCATGTCTGGCTACCTGAGTATGAGCATCAATCCAACATCACCCTTTAATGGTCGCTAAATTACCTTCCTTCAACCTTTATAAAAATAAACAAGAAAGGTCAACTTTTAACACTCAGGTCCTCCTCTATTTTCTTTAATGCAAACGTAGCCGTTACTCCATGCAGAATTACTGAGAGTAAGACCGTCAGCCCCAAAATAGACCACAGCTTGTCCTGATTTGGAAAAGTATGTTCATTTAAAGCAAAAGAAAGATAATAAAAGGAACCTATTCCTTTTATTCCAAAAAAACTGATGATGAATCGCTCTTTCCTATTGGTTTTTGTATTTAA